>JAVKFU010000015.1:0-300000 GCA_040223695.1 Deltaproteobacteria bacterium | reverse complement strand
GCCGCCTATCGGCTCCCAGCTGCTATCCTTCTCGGTATATGCGGGGCCGGCGATATCAATGTGCGCCCAGGGGGTATCGCCCACAAAATTTTCAAGAAACATAGCCGCGGTTATAGCGCCCCCCCATCTGCTACCTGCATTTTTTATGTCGGCAACCTCGCTTTTAATCTCCGTCCTCAACTCATCATCCATCGGAAGCTCCCAGATTTTTTCACCGGCCTTTTCAGAAGCCCTTTTCAGACTGTCTATCAACTTCCGGTTGTTGCCCATGAGTCCCGCGGTATGAGTGCCGAGCCCGACCATGCAGGCTCCGGTCAATGTCGCGAGGTCCACAATCTCGTCCGCTTTAACCTGCTCAACGGCAAAAGACAGAGCGTCGGAGAGAACAATTCTCCCCTCGGCATCAGTATTAATCACCTCTATCGTTTTACCGTTATACGCCTTTATTACGTCATCGGGCTTGTAGGCTTTCGGGCCTGTCATGTTCTCACTCGAAGCAATCAGGCCGTGAACCCGCACGGAGGGTTTTAGAGCGGATATGGCCTTCATAACGCCTATTACCGCAGCCGCGCCCGCCATATCCATTTTCATCGTTCTCATGCTGTCGGCAGGTTTAAGACACAGGCCGCCTGAATCAAAAGTAATCCCCTTACCCACAATGGCGAGGTTTTTTTTCGGCTTTCTAGACGGCTCGTACTTCAAATGAATAAACCTGGGCTCTTCATCGCTCCCGCTAGAGACAGCCATGAGACCCCCCATCCCTCGTTTCCTGATCTCCTCGAGGTTAAATATTTCGCATTCCAGTTTCCCTTCTTCCGCTATTGTTTCCGCCGCTTCCGCGAGTTTAGCGGGCGTCATATACACGGGTGGCTCGTTTACAAGATCGCGCGCAAGATTAGTCGACTCCGATACCGCCTTTGCGAACCCGACTTCCTTATCGAAAACTTTATCCTTTATCCCGGCTGACAGGAGCACGACTCTGTCTATCCCGGTTCGTTCTACGCTCTCGCTTTTGTATTTATTAAAGTCGTAAACGCCCAGCATAAGCCCTTCGGCGAGTGCCGACACAAATCCTCTCCCGTCACACAACTCTGAACCAAAAGCGATAGTCGAACAGAAATTCCTGACCTTCTTCGCAGCCGATATACCGGATTTTCTTACTATATCGGAGGTAAATTTCGCTTTATCACCGAGTCCGAGGAGGAGAACCCTTTTGGCTCCGATTTTTCCGAAAGTGCTGTTTACCATCACACCCCTGCCCGGATCGCCTTCAAACTCTTCATCCACAGCTAACTGGTTCAGAATACCGCCGAGAGCCTCGTTTATTTTCTTTGCTTGACCGGATAATTTTTCTCCCTTGAATTTCCCGACGACAAGTACGTCTGTTTTCAATTTTACAATGCTTTCGTCACTGTGAGTAAAATTCAATTACGTTACCTCCTGGCTATAAATATTGAAGACTATGTTAGCACAGATGCTAAAGATTGTAACTGAACTATTCTTCAGTTGAATGATGATGGAAAATAATATATTTTTTTATCCACTGGAGAACTTTTTGTGATAGGCATCAAAATGTCTATATTGAAAACAATTTATTTATAATATATTTGCGTTTTTTTTTAGTAGATGTCTTGTCGGAAATTAGGTAAATTAATACTGAACAAAGAATTTTCAAATAAATATAAGGAGGAAACGTCAATGGGTTGCCCATACAAAGCCATCGCAGATGATACCAGAAGAAAAATTCTGGAATTTTTAAGTCAGGGCGAGACGGCGGCAGGAGATATAGCAAGCAAGTTCGAGATATCCAAACCTGCAATTTCGAACCATCTCAAGATATTGAAAGAGGCCGACATCGTCAACGAGCGTAAGGTCAGACAAAACCGACTTTACTCTCTGAACAGCGAAATGATCGAGAGCATGAAGTATTATCTCGATTCATTAACTGAAAATGAGGGCCGAACTTTGAGAGCTCAGTGATCCGGGTGGATTTGAAGGATTTGATTTATATATCATGCCGTTAGAATACCAATCAATCTCTCTAAAGGCCTAAGCCGTTTCCGGTGCCTGAGCATGGGAGGCGGCTTACAACTTTTGCCCACTATAATTAAACCGATCTATAATTAAGCTGAATCGGCAAATAAAGCATGTCAAAAATAATTTCTGTTGGAACAGCGCAAGTGCCCTTTGAGTTCGACCAAAACGAAGTGAAAAATTTTGCTCGAGCGCTTTTCTCTAAAAACGGGGACAACATCGAGAGGATTCTCGGGGTATTCGACAATTCGATGATAGATTCCCGGAGATTCGTCCATCCCCGGGAGTGGTTTGAAAGCGACAAAAATTTTAAGGAAAGGTCCGAGTCATATCTGAGCAACTCTATATCTTTGTCAAAATCCGCTATAAATGACTGCCTTAACGGATATAACGGAGATATTGGCGATTTCGATCATATTATTTTTGTTTCCAGCACCGGACTCGCATGCCCTTCTATAGATGCCTTGCTGGTGAATGAGTTAAGGCTCGACACACATGTGAAGCGAACGCCGATATGGGGGCTTGGCTGCGCAGGGGGGGCTGCTGGACTTAGCCGGGCGCTGGAGTACACGAAAGCCTATCCCGAAAGCGCCGTCATGCTTGTAGCTCTTGAAATATGCAGTCTGGCTTTCCACGGAGAAGATTACTCCAAAAGCAATATAGTCTCACTCGCTTTATTTTCCGACGGAGCCGCAGCCGTAATTGTGGCCGGAAAAGAAAATAAGCTGTACGAATCCTCAAAACTTAAACTTATAGAGTCCCTCTCGACCACCTACTATAATTCGCTCGACGTAATGGGGTGGGAAATATTAAGTGACGGCTTTAAAGCCATATTCAGTAAAGATATTCCCTCCATAGTAAGAGACAAGGTCAGATCCAACATTGAGGAATTGCTAACGGACTACAGTCTGAGCGTTTCGGATCTCAAGCACTACGTTGTTCATCCCGGCGGACCTAAAGTCTTAAATGAATACGAAAGCTCGCTGGGTTTAAAGGAGGGAACGTTCAGGCATGCAAGAAAGGTTCTGAGAGAGCACGGCAACATGTCATCACCTACCGTGCTCTATGTACTAAAAGAATTTTTGCAAGAGCAAAATTATAGTGAAGAAGACTACGGCATCATTTCAGCGCTCGGTCCGGGTTTCAGTTCCGAGCTTATCTTATTTACAATAGAATGAAGCCATTTTTGCTCTTTCTAGCAATAGTCCTGTTACAGCGTATAGCCGAACTCCTGGTTGCGAGGAGAAATGAATCTAAAGTAAGAAAAAAGGGTGCAATCGAATACGATAGCAAAGGGTACCTGGTGATCGTAGCGATGCACGCGGCTTTTTTTATCTCCCTCTGCCTGGAGTACTTACTTCTCAAAAAGTCTTTAAATAGTTTTTGGACGATCTTTATATTGCTCTTCGTGCTTGCTCAGGCCTTAAGGTACTGGTCTATCTACAGTTTAGGAGAATTCTGGAACACCAAGATTTTGGTAATTCCCGGCTCGCCGTTAATCAGGAAGGGCCCTTACAAATATATTAGACACCCAAATTATGCCGCCGTTACTATTGAAATAGCGGTAATTCCCCTGGTCTTTTCCTGCTATTTCACTTCTGCACTATTCAGCATGCTCAATCTAGCCTTACTGCATAGAAGGATAAAGATTGAAGAGCGGGCGCTATCAACGGCTTCTGCTGCGAATAAGGACGACTAGGAATCAAACCTCAAGGATTATATAGGGCCTGAATTTACAAATTTTTCATTGTAATACGCTCAGCCCTTGCTCCATTTGAATCGCTTGAGGAAAGATTATATATATCAAATTGATCATATATTAGCATATAAAATATATGCCATCATTGCCTTGCTATGCTCACTATATTTAAGATTTCAATAAAATCCGTCACTTACACTAATTTTTCTTTAAGTTTTAACCTACAACTAAGATATTGCATTAGGTGACATATTATTAATGAGTGCAGCCGGTTAATATATATATTTATATTTCACCTTTAAAGAAAAACAGCTGAAAAATACAAAGATAAAGAAACGAAACAACAATTAACAATGTTTATCAAGGTATTATATTGTATATTAGCAGGAGCTTAGAAGATATATATCAAACTATTTATTATGTTTTAACAGAACTTGAAAACCAGCTTGAGGTCCGATAAATGAGAATCTCGTTGCCTGTTCAGAACAGATGAAATGAGAAGAGCCATATCCGAAGCTTATACAAATCAAATAACCCAAACTGAGGAGCAATGAAACACCAAGATTGGCTATTGCTGTTTAAAAGAATAGTAATCTGCTAGAATCAGCCTTATAACAAATCAATAGCCAATGACACAGGTTAAGCCTTGATAATCCCTGCTCTCTTGAGATAGAATAAATACTTAAGGATCGATCACAGCTGAAAGGAGGTTCCGAATGATAAGCTCATTGTTAGGTACAAAAGGTGACGTAGGCGCATTTATAGCAAGGATCGCTTTGGGCATAGTAATACTTCCACACGGACTTCAGAAACTTTTGGGAATGTTCGGAGGGGCCGGGTTTTCCGGAACAGTGGACTTTTTTGTCAGCAGCGGTATGCCTGCTTTTGTCGCAATTTTAATAATTATCGGCGAATCTTTCGGCGCACTCGGCCTGATACTGGGTTTCCTTAGCAGAATCGCCGCATTCGGTATAACCCTGATAATGCTGGGAGCGATATTCATGGTACACCTCCCTAACGGGTTCTTCATGAACTGGCTCGGCGGTAAAGCGGGGGAGGGATATGAATACCATATACTTGCCGTAGGGCTTGGTTTGATTGTATTGATTAAAGGCGGAGGTATTTGGTCGATTGACAGAGCGATAGTCAATAATTAAAACAATCAACTGCCCGGACAATGAGTATCGGAAGCTCACAGATCACACTGTAGGCAATCAAGGTCCAAGCTGAAGCGCCCATGGATAAATATCAAACAGCCGTCATCGTAGGAGTAGGCCCGGGACTGGGATCCGCCCTCTCACGCAAATTCGCAAAAGAAGGTTACACGGTATTCCTCATTTCAAGAACTCCTAAAAACCTGGAAAAAATTAAGGGAGTTATCGAAGAAGAAGGAGGCAGTGCAGTAGCCCTACCCTGCGATGTAACAGACGCAAAACAAGTAGAGACCGCCTTCAAGCACATAGTTGAAACTTTCGGTAATATAAACATTCTTGTATACAATGCGGGCGATTTTGAAACCCAGAGCATCATAGATATTGAACCCGAAAATTTTAAAAGCTCATGGGAAACAAACTGCTTCGGCGCGTTTCTATGCGCGAAGCAAGCTATTCCATCCATGCTCGAACTAAGTCGAGGAACTATTATATTCACGGGCGCTACCGCATCCATGCGTGGCAGTGCGGGTTTCGCGCGTCTCGCGGTGGGTAAATTCGGTTTGCGCGCTCTCGCTCAGTCAATGGCAAGGGAGCTGGGCCCTGAGGGAATACATGTAGCGCACGTGATAATAGACGGACAAATCGCAAGCAAGGAAAACAATCAAAGCCAACCGGACAGAGAGCCCGGCAGCTTCCTCTCACCCGAGGCAATATCCGAGCAATACTGGCAGATACATATCCAGGACAAGACTTCCTGGACACTCGAGCTTGACCTACGACCATCTGTTGAGAAATTTTAATAATTCTTAGCCCGGTATTTGATTTTACAAAATTTCTCATATAAAATTAATTTTCATAATTATCTAAATAAAAACTATCCCCACGGAGACTGAATATGGGTTGTAAATTCAAAGCCATCAGCGATGAACGCAGAAGGACTATTCTCAACATACTCGGAAAGAATGATGCAAGCGCGGGTGAAATAGCGGGCAAATTTAATATATCTCAACCTACTGTATCGAATCATTTGAAAATACTGAAAGAAGCAAATCTGATAAACGAAAAGAAGGTAAAACAAAACCGCATATACTCACTCAACAGGCCCGAACTTCTAAAAGTAATCGACATCCTCCAGGGGATTCTCCACGAGTCATAACTGCAGGTTTGGTCTTATCAAAGTTAAATACGCCCCCTGAAAGGATAATATTTATTCTCTGTCCCGAGCAATTACTGAATTCCTAAAAGAAGTCCCGTAAGTTATACTCATTTTTTGGTGAGCTCGAATTTACCAATCTATCATTTATAATCCATACTATATACAAGATACAAGCTCGGAGCCCTTATGATCGAAAGAGAAAGAATGACAGAGCACGCAATGGATCTGATAAGGATAGACAGCCTTTCAAAAATGGAGAAAGACGTCGCAACCAAGCTCGAGCGCGAGATGGAAGAGCTTGGGGCCGAATGCCTTTACGATTTTGCGGGTGAAAAGGTAAACGGAAATGTCGGCAATCTTATCGTAAGATTAAAGGGGAACAGGTCGGACGCACGCCCGTTTTTTCTCTCGGCCCATATGGATACGGTCGGGCCCGGGGAAGGCATAAGCCCGAGAATCGAAAACGGTATCATGAAAAGTGACGGCTCGACAATTCTGGGAAGCGACGACAAAAGCGGAGTAGCGGTAATAGTGGAGGTATTAAGGACGCTAAAGGAAAAAAATATTCCGCACGGAGATATTGAAGTCGCCTTTACAATCTGTGAGGAGATAGGACTGCTCGGAGCAAAGCATATCGATATATCCAGGTTCAGATCAAGACACGGCGTAGTGCTCGACAGCAGCACACCATCCCGTCTGGTGCTCAGATGCCCTTCCGCGGTCAAGCTTGAATTCAATGTACACGGACTCGAAGCCCATGCGGGGCTCTGTCCTGAAAACGGGATCAGCGCGATCCAAATCGCGAGTGAAGCGATATCGAAAATGAAGCTCGGAAGAATAGACGAAATCACAACGGCAAACATAGGGCTCATAGAGGGAGGCAGGGCAACAAATATAGTCCCGAACCTTGTCAGGGTAGTAGGAGAGGCAAGAAGCCATAACGAAGAGACGCTGGAATCCCAGGTAGATCATATGAGGAGCTGCTTTCACGAAACGGTTTCCACATACGAAGTCACAATACACGACGATCTCGCGGTCGAGGGCACAACCCACGTCGCCAAGCTCATAGAAAAGATCGAAAGAAGCTATGACAAAATGGATGTCCCCCCGGAGTCGCTTCCTGCGAGGCTGGTGCAAGCCGCCGTTAAAAACCTCGGTCATAATATCGCGCTTCATACGAGCGGTGGAGGATGCGACGCCAATTACTTCAATAAGATGGGCATAGAATGCGTCAACCTCGGAACCGGCATGTACGAGCTGCATACCGTTAACGAGTATCTAGTATTGGAAGAGTTCTACCGCTCTGCGGAAATAGTTCTCGAATCCATAAAATTGAACGCGTACAATTCCGAGTAGCTTAATAAAGCTATATTGATACGCATTAATAATTCTTGGTTCACAGGATATACTCTGTATTTATTATGAATAAAAAGGCGCTCATATTAGTCGATCATGGAAGCACGGTTAGCGAAGCCAATGATATGCTCGTTAAAATTACAGATCTCGTCAGATCAGACATTGGCTGCGGCTTCGATATAGTCAAACACTGCCATATGGAGCTGGCAGAGCCCACTATCTCTCAAGCTTTTGATGAATGCGTCGCCGAAGGCGCCGGCCACATCGTGGTACACCCGTACTTCCTTGCACCGGGCAGGCACTCTACACAGGATATTCCGAATATGGTAAAGGCGGCAGCGGGGAAGCACAATGGCGTCACTTATACCGTGACGGAGCCCCTGGGAGTACATAAAAAGATTGTAGAAGTTGTATTGGAAATATCCAGGGCCGCAAATCAGGTCTAAAAACCAGACCTGTAAAACTTACACGAAAAGATATCCTGATTTCGACAGGACCTTAAAGTATGCACAAGTACAAAGCAATATTATTCGACTTGTTTGACACGATTATAAATTTCAACTTCAGACAGCTACCGACGGTAGAAATGAACGGAATACGTTCAAGAACAACCAGCAAAGAGGTCTATTCGGTTTTCGAGAGGTATTATCCGGAAATAAGCTTCAGCGGTTTCTATCCCTACTTCATCGAGAGCTATCATCAGTTTCAGGAGATGAAGCTTGCGGAATACAGAGAGTTTCCCAACCGTAACAGGTTTATATTGATGCTTCAGAATATGAAATTAACTCCGAATGAAAAAACCGACAGGCTGGCAGACGAAATGGTAGTCGCGCATATGGACGGACTCGCGCAGTGTATAGAATTCCCGGAAGAAAACAAACGCACTCTGGAGAAAGTTAAGGAGAAAGGCTACCTTACGGCAATAGTTTCAAACTTCGATTATGCCCCCACCGCTCACGCCCTGATCGATAAGTATGATATAGGGAGATTTTTCGAGCAGATTGTAATATCGGAGGAAGTCGGATGGAGAAAACCAAAAGATATTATATTCAGACGCGCCCTGATGCTTCTAAACATCGAACCGGAAGACGCTCTCTTCGTAGGGGATAATTTCAGTGCCGATGTCAGAGGAGCGAAAGCCGTGGGAATTAAAACGGTCTGGCTGAATAAAAACCGCGCTTCACTACAAGCAGAACCACCGCCCGATTATACGATTGAGGGATTGCCGCAATTGAACGAAATTCTTGCCTGATAGGATCTATCGCTGGATTTTTCAAACCACCGAATCCTCAGTGAACCCTTAGAATGCGGTGGAAGTGCTCCGTTTCAAACCTTCCCTGAGTTAACCATTCAGCGAAGCTTATCCTTCATATAAAATTATCACACTTCAATCATTCAGGGCTCAGTCGAGCGATACATCCATATCATACTTGATGGCCGAGGATTCACCCGGGAATCTATGGGGCTCGATCAGTATATATACGACTTCCTGATCCTCCGGCGCAGTCCATGAAATCCGCGTTATCGCTCCGGGATTGGCCGAAGCTTTGCTATTGACAATTACACGGTCCTGATCGAAGATAGTCAGCTTAAATCCCGTATCGGATTCAGGCGTTATTTTAACACTCACCTTTTGTCCGGCATTCATTTTGACCGCATAGAAATCCTTCTTGTCCTCTCCCCGTTTCCCGGACAGGTGGCCGCTACTCTTCCCCGGCTCGAGATTAATCGCATTGTCGAATATCTCCCCGGCGTCTGTCGCGCTGCCAATATCGAAGTTATCTTCAATTGTAATGTAATAGGCCGTCTCAATAGCATTCTCGTCGTAATCGTTGCCTACCCCGATGTAGAGCATACTTTCGTCTTTGTTTGAATCGGGGCTCCAGCTGACAGACTTAAGCGTCCCGGGACTGCCTATGATCGTTTCTTTAATAACGAGATTACCCTCTTCATTGTAAATCGAGGCTCCCGCATAGGGATTCGTCGTATCCGGTGTTCGAAATCCGACACTCAGGGTTTGACCGGGCGATAATTTAACCGCAAAGTACTCCGTAAGGCCTTTAGCTATCTCATGGTCCGTCCCGTAATCCCCTGCAGAGATCGGTACAGCTGTCTCCTTTCTGTCACCGCCCATTGGAAGCGGGTTCATCTTCGGCACATCTTTTTTTACAACAACTTCTTCTCTTACTTCGGAAAGAGCCTCTTTAAGCTGATCCGCATTATTAGCCGTGAAATATCTGCCGCCCCCCGCATCCGCAATACAGCTGAGCTGGACTTTCTCTTTTTCTCCCACGTTAAACCCAACAACATGCACATTAACGTTAATACCTTTTTCTTTTAAAGATTTTACCAGGGCGCACGGGTCTCCCTCGCAAGTCTCCTCTCCATCGCTGACAAGGACCACAGTCGTCAGATCCTCCATAGCCTCCAGCTGTTCTCCGGCCATCTCAAGAGATTTTGCAATCGGGGTTTTTCCCCTCGGGCTTATCGACTCAATTTTCCGGGTTAAGGTTGCTTTATCAATCTCCCCCATTTCAGCCATCATCTCAATATCGTCACAATCTCCCTTGCTCCTGTGCCCGTATACAACAAGGCCGACACTGACATCATCGGGCAAATCATTGATCAAATCCGTCATGACCTCTTTCGCAACATTCATCTTGGCCTTACCTTCTATCTGTCCGGCCATGCTCCCCGAACCGTCCAGAATCAGTAATATATTGGAGCCCGAACCTTCTTCTTCGGTTTGTGCCAGTACCGTAATACTTTCGCTTACGCCCAAGAATATGAGGGCTGAAACTAGCACCAAAAATACCCGTATCGAGAATCCGCTCTTGAATTTAGCCATAATAATCTAACCTCCGCTGCTCTTTCGATAAGACTTTATATAACGATGTATAGTTTTATTTCTTAAAAAAGTCAACAGCTCACAACTTACAGATGAGAAAAATTAACAATACAGGCGCAGCCCCAATACAATCGATGAAAAAGATGACAAAACTACACTTGGCCTGTTATCCGACTCAAAAACGGTTTAGCCCTGTATCAATACATATATGATATAAATCCCTAGCCTTAATATAAATTTAGTATTATAATAGTTACCGAGGGGTTATATTTTTTATTCACATAATCTAAAATTTCGGCTATCCATTGCGGACAGTTATATTTATTCTGGATAGTGACTATAGGTAAATCGAGATAAAAGATGCTTAATCCGATTAACGCATTGATGAGAAATCTACTACCCGTTTTCACAATTATGCTGGCCATTACCGGTACTATTATCTCGGGCTGCGTGCCCGCCAATCAGGAAAGCTCCGTACATGAAATCCAAGACCCGGCGCCTGACAATAAAGAAATTACGCTTAATCAAATAAGCAGTTTAATAGGGCTCAAAATAAATAACCCTCAATACCCGGGGAAATTTATAATAGATTCCAAGGCTATAAAAGCTCATGCATCGCTTCCGTTAATTTACCGGAACCGTAATTACCAGCCATTGTGGATAGATGAAAACGGTCCGCGCCCGCAGGCATACGAAATGATAGATGTCATAAAAGACAGCTACAGAGAAGGATTAAACCCTAACAGTTATTGTCTTACCGAAATCGACTACGAGCTAAACAGGATTCAAGCCGACAAGGACTCCGGCGGCCCTGTCAATAGTGAGTCGCTTGCGGAATTGGACCTCCTGCTTTCGAACTCGTATCTGAGCTATGCCCAAGACGTATTATACGGACAGGTCACACCCGAGCAGATTAATATAGAGCTCATATTCGGAGAAAGGAGAATAGACTTGTCGGACCTTCTTGTAACAGCCGTAAACCAAAATAATGTCAGGGAAACGATCAACGGCCTGTTTCCGAAATATCCCGTTTACGATAAGCTCAGAACGGCGCTTGAAAGATACAGAAAGCTGGCTGCTGACGGCGGCTGGGAGCCCATTCCACAAGGGCCTAAATTTAAAAAAGGCGCGAGAGGTCCTAGGGTAACTGCTCTTAAGGAAAGGCTTCTGGTGACGGGGGAAATAGACAGTTCCGCACTCGGGAACGACGCTTTCGACAGTACGCTCGATCAGGCGGTAAGAAAATATCAGGAGCGAAACGGACTGTATGTGGACGGTGTAGTCGGGGAGTCCACGCTCGCGGCGCTAAATATTCCGGCTGAAGAGCGTGTACGGCAGATTGAGCTCACGATGGAGCGATGGCGGTTACTGCCTCAGAGTCTGGGAACCCGTTATATACTCGTGAACATTGCCAACTTCCACCTGTATGCGGTGGAAAACAACAATAATGCGCTTACGATGCGTATAGTCGTGGGCAAGCCCCAATGGAATACCCCTATTTTCAGTGAACAGATGACGCACATTGTTATAAATCCCTACTGGAATATACCGCACAGTATATTCAGGGATGACATTGCTCCCAAGATCAAATCCGACCCCGATTATATGACCAGCAGAAACATTCAGGCAGTAGGCCTCAAATACCAGCCGCCCGAGAAAAAGGAAGCCGACGTAAATTCAGGGGATCTAGCCTCAATAATCGGTAACGGTAACGCAACCCCTGTGGAAGATGCAGGTGCAAAAGCAGCAAAGGAAGAATATATATCCAAGGTACTTTCGGGTAATTACAGGCTTCGTCAAAATCCCGGCCCTTCAAACCCGCTCGGAAGAATTAAATTCCTCTTCCCCAATAAACACTCGGTTTATTTACACGACACGCCGAACAGGGGTTACTTCGAGAGGGCTCAGAGGAATTTCAGCCACGGCTGCATCCGCGTGGAGAAACCGGTTGAACTGGCGGAGTTCGTACTTTATTCAGACCCGGCCTGGTCACATGAGAAAGTCCGCTCTACCATCAACAGAGGGAAAACGCAAACCGTGAATTTATCTGAACCTGTCCCGGTTTACATACTTTATTTCACGGCATGGGTTGATGACGACGGTTCCGTTAATTTCCACGAGGATATCTATGGACTCGACCGCGTCCTTCAAAACGCCCTTCACCATTCAAAAGCAAAAAAGTCCGAGATGGCTACAAATGTACACTAAAGTCCGGCAGTCCCTGCCACAAGCGTGCAGCCAGTCGTAAAAACCCGTTTATTTTGGGATACGCCTTTACCGGAATTTCACAAGCGGAATAAGGAGAGAGCCACAGGATTGAATTAGCTCGGATCAGGTATCTTTTACGACCTCTGTCTGATTATTCAGAATCACCACATGAATCTCCGCGGTTCTTCCGTCATCAAATTTAACGCTGTATGCCTTGCCGACCATCTTATTAACACCTCTAATTATTTCTCCTACCAGACCGGGCTCAAAAACCTGATCCCCGAGAGTAATTTTAAGCACCACTTTGAATTTGGTTCCCGGTACATACATCTATTCAGCCTCTTAGTTTATAATCGAGTGGAAATTATACAAACCGATTCATCGAAATGAAATTGAGTTCTGTGAACGAAACATTAATACACGTGAAGAAAAGCCTGACAGATTCATAAAGGAAGTGTTTCCCTCAAAGTGATTTTGATCCGCCTGTGCTCTTAATTCTTGGCCGGCTCCGTGAGATTCATCTGCACCCTTTCGCATTCCGCATAGAGCTCCTTCGCTATATCGAGCATCTCCACGGCAAGCTCTTCGGACGCTTCCTGGTCGAGCATATCCTGCAGCACTCCCGAAATGTCCATCCACTTCTCACCGGCCTCCCCTGTCCTCACGAGAAGATTCTCGAATTCCCACATGGTCTGCTCGGACGTGAAGGGGTCGACGAGCTTAGTGTAGAGCGGAACGTGCGCGCTCGCGGCGCAAGAATGATAAGACTCTATGATAGATGTCTCGTATTCACCGTGCGACAGCAAGGCCTCCGCCTGTTGAACTCGTTTTTGGGCGTCCGCAAAACTGGGCACCTTTTCTTCAACGGTAGCCCCTGCGCATTCTCCTTTCACGCCCTTCTGAATTTCGAACTTTTCCTCTTCGTGTCCCCAGTCCTGATAAAATGACGGATCTTCCTCAAAAGACGGTATATCTGTGAACTGTGAAATCTCTTCTTTTATACGGTCCCTGCCCAATCTCTCCATAACAAGATCAAAATGCTCCTCGCCGTCCCTTTCGTCACGGTAAACCTCCAGAAGTCTTTTTACCACTTTTGGAGCATTTCTGGTCGGCACCTTGATTATAGATGTTGCGAGTCTGGTTTCATCGCCGTACAAGCCGCCGCCGACGAAAACCTGCTCCGACGGCACATTCCTGCCGTCTTTGGACAAGGAAGCACCCTGGAACCCTATACTCGCAACCACGTGCTGTGCACAGGCGTTCGGACAGCCTGAAATCTTGATATTCAGGTTTTTCGATAGCTCTTTGAATTCTCCGAGCCCGTTTGTCATCCCCTCGGTCAGCGTGTCGGCGAGTCCCTTGGCCGATGTAATTCCCAAACGGCACGTATCCGCCCCGGGGCACGCAGTAATATCATTAAATGTATCCGGACCGAGCCCGACAATATCTATCTCCTTAAGCGCGGAATAAAGAGACGGAAGCGCAGTCTTCGGGATCCAGCGGAGTATCAAATTCTGACCGATGCTTATCCTTATATCGGACGCCGAATAAATATCGGTAATGTCAGCCAGTCTTCTGGCAGTCTCAGATTCCACATCCCCGTTATGTATCTTCAGGTTGACCATGCAAAATTCGTCAAGCTCGTGCGGCCTGACGCAGGACTCTTTCCACTTCAGATAGGCGGGATCCGTTTCCGTGCCTTCAAGCGCGGAAGGAATATTTTCATTAATTTCAGGAGGAGTTATTTCTTCCTTAATATCTGCCAAATAGTCATTCCAGGAAGGATCGACCTTCAGTGCGGCCCATTCTTCCTCCACCTTTTTACGGAACTCTTCAAATCCCAATTTTCTAACCAGGAACTTCATTCGCGCTTTCATGCGCACTTTACGCTCCCCGTAGCGGTCGAATATTCGGATAACAGCCGCCGAGAAGGGAATCATATCCTCAACTGGCATGAACTCCGTCCACAGTTCGCCGAGTGAAGGAGAAGCACCCAATCCGCCGCCCACGTGGACCTGAAATCCCTGCCTCAGCTCGCCGTCCACATCCCTGACACGCGCCCTGAAACCGAGATCGTGAATTCTGACTCCCGCATGATCCACATCCTGACAGCCCTCGAAGCATACTTTGAACTTTCTGCCCATATTCTGACAAATAGGGTTTCGGAGCATGAAATTTTTAAACGCTTCCGCATAAGGGGTTACGTCGAATGTTTCGGTAGGAGAAACGCCGGACTGATGGCACGCGGTTACGTTTCTCACCGTATTTCCGCAAGCCTCACGGGTCGTAATTCCTACGTCCGCAAGCTCACGCATCATATTTGGCACGGTCTCTATCCTGATGTAATAAAGTTGCACGTCCTGCCTGGTAGTTAGATGCATAAACCCGCTCGCGTACTTGTCCGCTACATCCGCAAGCTGCCTTAACTGCAGCGAATTTAGGCCTCCGAACGGGATTTTGATACGCTGCATCTGTACACCGTCCTGACGCTGGGCGTAAGTGCCCAATTGGAGCCGTATCTTCTGGAACTTGATATCCCCCGTGAGCCCGGCGAGATAGTCCTGTATCTGACGCTCGTACAAATCGAGCTCCTCACGGACCTCCTCAGGCAAGCCTTCCTTTATTTCCTTCATCGATTTTTGTTTTACCTGTACCTCCATAACTTCTCCCTTGTGTTGATATTCTTTATATGTTCTCCTTAAAAATCTATATTCCAGTCTAAATTATTTTATATAGCGATGAGCTTTTACGCAAATTTCAGCGCATCTGCGTTCACTCCGGCGGAGTAAATGCCCGGTGACTCAGAAACCGCCGGGCTCGGGCCTGTAATATCCTTTCCATTGTCCGAATTCCGTTCCATTATATAGAGGTTAATACCAAACACTAAAGAACAAAGCAATAAGCATACCAGGTATCAGCTTCTGTATATTTACCGCGGCTAACTGCCCGATATTATACGGTTAAGTTTCTCGGTATTTTCTTCACTTAAATATATTGAAATTACATTGAAGGTCAAAAAATATACAGAATATCGCAGTATCGTGTATAAAAAGTAATCACTTATTTATCCTAAACAAGTGCGTACGGAATCTTTAGACACTCGCAAAGAAACTATCGAAGCGATTCTTTATATACCGGAAAAGGGTTAGTTAGAGTTCCGGGAACAGTTGTCTTAAAAACTATGTTTAAGAGGATTGATTTGGATAGAGTACCCTTTAGACTATTAAAAGTGAGATGAAAGATTCATAACAGGTGCTTTCAAAGGGTTCCGAGGGTTGAAATAATCGTTTTCTGAAACTGATAACAATGGATTCTCTCCTGGCTGCCAGACTTCAAATGGCCATTTCCTTAGGCTTTCACATCATTTTTGCCGTAGCGGGCATCGCTATGCCGCTTATGATGGTTATCGCGGAATGGAAATGGCTCAGGACAAAAAAAGAAGTTTATCTCTCACTAACCAAGCATTGGGCGAAGGGAACGGCGATCCTCTTCGCCGTTGGAGCCGTCTCGGGTACGGTTCTGTCTTTCGAGCTCGGGCTGCTGTGGCCCAATTTTATGGAATGGGCGGGCTCTATAATAGGCATGCCGTTCTCACTCGAGGGATTTGCCTTTTTTACAGAGGCGATCTTTCTCGGTATTTATCTTTACGGATGGAACAAGGTTAATCCGACCGTTCATTTAATTTCCGGAGCTTTAGTCGCCGTCAGCGGGGCCGCGTCGGGAATATTTGTTACAATAGCCAACGCCTGGATGAACACCCCTGCCGGGTTTGATCTCATTGACGGAAAGCCCGTAAATATCGACCCCATTTCAGCCATGCTCAATCCGGCGGCTTTTTCGCAGAGCCTGCATATGATTATCGCGGCTTATGCCGCAACCGGTTTTGCGGTCGCAGGCATACACGCCTTTCTCTTGCTCAAAAATCCGAGAAATCAGTTTCACCAGAAAGCCCTTTATATCGCTCTGGCCATAGGGGGTGTAGCTGCTGTAATACAACCCGTGAGCGGAGACATACTTGCAAAGACTGTCGCGCAAAATCAGCCGCTCAAGCTCGCCGCTTTCGAGGGCCAGTTCAAGACCGAGAAAGGGGCTCCGCTTAAGATCGGCGGGATACCCGATGTCGACGAGATGAGAACAAAATACGCGCTCGAGATCCCCTACGGGCTGAGTCTGCTGGCTTATAACAATCCGAAGGCGGAAGTTAAGGGACTCCAAAGCTTCCCGCGCGATCTCTGGCCGCCCGTGGCCATCGTTCACGTCGCTTTTCAGATTATGGTCGCGGCAGGATTAATCATGATAGCCATATCCATTTATTGCTTCATACTAATGATTAGAAGAAAGAAAATTTATAATTCCAGACGGCTCCTACGTATTTTGATGCTGTGCTCTCCCCTCGGTTTTATAGCCATTGAAGCGGGGTGGACGGTCACCGAGGTCGGAAGGCAGCCCTGGATAATTTATGAGGTCATGAAGACAGCCGACGCTCTAACGCCCATGCCCGGTCTGGTCGTGACCTTCAGTTCCTTTACGCTGATCTACATATTCCTTTCCGCAATCGTGGTTTTACTCCTGCTGAGACAGTTCAGGGCAAGCCCCGAATACGTCGATAAGGGGAATTCCGAGCCATGATATTTTCGTTTGAAGTAATAATATCCGTGATAATGCTGATTTCGCTAATCCTCTACGCTTTGAAAGGGGGGGCGGATTACGGCGGAGGCGTGTGGGACCTACTGGCATTCGGGAAAAGAGCCAGAAAGCAGAGAGAGGTGATTGCCGAGGCTATATCGCCCGTCTGGGAAGCAAACCACGTGTGGCTGATACTGGTTATCGTAATTCTATTTACAGCCTTTCCCGCGGGCTTTTCGACCATCAGCACCGTTCTTCATATTCCTTTAACGCTGATGTTAATCGGCATAGTTTTTAGAGGCTCGGCTTTCGCGTTTCGCACATACGACGCCAAGAAAGAGGAATCGAGGAGCTGGGGGCTGGTCTTTTCCGTATCAAGCCTGATAACGCCCGTACTCCTGGGAGTGATACTAGGGGCGATCATATCCGGGAATGTAATTGTCGAGAACGGGATTGTCAGAGACGGCTTCATTAAGCCCTGGTTCTCACTGTTCGCGCTCTTTGTGGGATTATTCACGCTGGCTCTCTTCGCTTATCTGGCCGCCGTCTACTTAACACTTGAAACGGACGATGAGGAATTACAGGACGATTTCCGCGGCAGGGCATTAATATCAGCCGTAATATCCGGTTTACTCGCGATCGCCGTCTATGTGCTTTCAGGCTCGGGCGCGCCTACAATAAGTCGGGAGCTGAGTGAGAATTGGTGGGCGTGGGGTATACAAGTTGTAGTATTTATCCTGGCTGTCTCGGCTTTCGTTGCGCTGATAACAAGAAGATTTAGATTAGCGAGGATGTGCGCGATAGGCCAGGTGTCGCTTATAATCCTGGGATGGGCGATTGCGCAATACCCGTACCTCGTAGAACCGAATGTAACTATTTTCAATGCCGCGGCGCCGGAAAGTACACTGAAATTACTTCTCGCTACGCTTGTGCTCGGCGGCTTTTTACTGCTCCCCTCTTTTTATTACCTCTTACGCGTATTCAGGAAACTATGATTAGAACGACTTTACAATGATCAAAGCTCCTCTCCGCAATATTTACAATGTTTCGCGTCTAAATCATGCCCTTCCCTGCTGCAGTGCATACATGAGCGCGTCGTAACGCCTCTTTTATAAGACTGCGAGAGCTCCGCGGTAACTATTCCTGTGGGAACCGCGATTATACTGTAACCCGATATCATCACCACCACAGCCAGCGTCTGCCCGAGGCTTGTCTGAGGAGACAGATCGCCGTACCCCACTGTCGTCAATGTAACTATAGCCCAGTAAACACTTAGCGGAATACTCGTAAAGCCGTTCTCAGCCCCTTCCACCATGTACATGAGGGAGCCGAGAACAACGACTATCGTTACGATAGCAAAGAGGAATACGGTTATTTTCCTGCTGCTTGCTTTGATAGCGCTTACAAGCATATTGACTTCCCCGACATACTTGGCGAGCTTGAGCACCCGGAATATCCTGAGAACCCTCAAGACTCTTATAACCAGCAAAAACCTGGCGCCCGGGAGGAGCAAGTCCAGATATGTCGGAATAACCGTGAGCAGATCGACGATTCCGAAAAAGCTCGTAGCGTATTTAAGGGGACGCCGCACCGTGACAAGTCTCAAGACGTACTCGATAGTAAACAGGATAGTGAAAAACCACTCGAGTGAGTAGAGAACATTGCCGTATCTTGCGCTTATGGAACCCACGCTGTCCAGCATTACGGCAATGACGCTCGCGATGATGCTGACGATCAATACCACATCGAACAGCTTGCCGAGAGGCGTATCGGCCTCAAATATTATTTCATGAACCCTTTCTCTCCAACCCTCATTATTGTTATTTTCCGGCATTAAATTTTCTCCATGTGAAATATTAAAAGCACCAATCTATATTAACATTGTGCTTAGCATTATAGAATCGCCGGAATATAAGGCAATGCGCCAAAATGATGTAATACGGAAAGTGCGGCTGTAATAGAAAAGCGGGCTTGTGTGAAACGGGGATTAAAGAGAGTATTAATTCACAAACGGGAGGCGCAGAAAATTTTCATATCCCGTGCTTGTCGCGGAAATCCGAAATTTCCTTCCAGACAGTGTCGGTCACCTGATCTTTGGTTACACGTGAGAATACCTTTTGCAGAATCCTTTTTTCGTCCTCATCCACTACCCTGTCTTCGAGAGCTATCTTTTCTAGCATCCTGAGCTCTTCTTCGCTGATTGTGCCGTCGTTTGCAAAAACTACCAGAAAAGAATATCCCGTCAACCGCTTCGCGCCTGATTTTGGATTCATATATTTATTCCCGCCTTAAAACATTACACTTTGTCGTAAATAATATACAAGAAATGTTAAGGGAAAGTTAAATCGAACTTCTGAAGAATTTGTGGTGCCGAAGGCGGGAGTCGAACCCGCACGCCCGAAGGCACAGCCCCCTCAAGACTGCGTGTCTGCCAATTCCACCACTTCGGCACGAATAAATAGAGGGAAGAAATAAATTATCACAAGAACGCCTAAATTCAAGAGCCTCAAAGCCGGTATTCAGGCGCCGTATTTTTGAAGCCGCCCGGCGTGGGCTAGTAGCATGGTCATAAGATCAACCGCCCTGAAAGTGCCTAGCTCGCCTCGCGCGCACTCCGTTTCTCCGAAGCCCTCGGCGCCCGCGCCCCTCGTGTACCCGGAGCTGATCATTATGGGTACCGGGTGCCAGCTGTGGGCCTTCATCGAGGCTGGCGTGGAATGGTCCCCGGTCACGACAAATACGTCCGGGGCTAGCGCCATTATCTCCGGAACAAAGCTGTCGAATTCCTCTATGACCTTCGCCTTGGCGCCGAAGTTCCCGTCCTCGCCGTAACTGTCCGTTTTCTTAACGTGCATGTAAAAGAAGTCGTATTTATCGTAATCCCTCTTCAGGGTTTCGATCTCGCTCTTGATAGTCATGTCCCCCACTTCCAGCACATCCATGCCGACCAGCTTCGCAACCCCTCTATACATAGGGTAAGTAGCGATACAAGCCGCGCTCAACCCGTATGCGTCTTTATAGGAAGCGAGGTTCGGATGAACCGCAAAGCCCCTCATTAACAGGTAATTCGCGCGCTCCTCGTCTCTTATTATCTCCGCGACCCGGCTAAGAAACTTTTGTACTATTGCCGCAACTTTTGCCGCTTCGGGATTATTCCCGGTCGGGGGAATCGGGCTCTTCCCTTCCATCTGCGGATCAGTGTCGTGAATCCGGTCTCCGCCCTCCCCTATCGGCTCGGGGAAGGTAAAAATAATTGCCGATCTGTGCTCCATTCCGGAAACCATGTTCACCTTCACGCCGTCTATTTTTTTAATCTCCCCGGTAATCCTCGATACGATCCTGATATTCTCTTCAGTAGGAATCCTTCCCGCCCTTCTGTCTGTAACTACAGGCGTATCGCCTTCGTATTTAACAGTTGCGAAATTACCCCTTATGGCAAGGTCGCTGGGCGTAAGCTCAAGCCCGAGCCCGAGCGCTTCGAGCACGCCGCGCCCGATTTCATATTGAAGAGGGTCATAGCCGAACAACCCCAGGTGCGCCGCGCCGCTTCCGGGCGTTATGCCGAATGCTACCGGCATATGCTGACCGCATGCCCCTTTTCCGGCAAGCGCGTCAAGATTGGGCGTGGACGCAGCTTCAAGCTCGGTTTTGCCGTTCTGCGGAAGGCCCCCGAGGCCGTCGAGCACGCAGAGTACGATTTTAGTATCATTGGGCTGTAGTAATTTTTTGATAACTTCCTGCATTTTATCCCCTCTGCTGCAATAGCTATAAACATTTTCCCCGCAGTTTGAGAGGTAATCAAGTCGGTGTTAATCGAATTCTATTTCCATACCGTCATACGCAGGGACCATGGAGTCGGGTAGCTCTTTCAAAAGCGTATCATAATCGAGCTCATGCCCCATGTGGGTGAATATCGTAAGCCCGGGTTTAATTCTCTCCGCTGTCCTTACCGCCTGCTCGACATTAAAATGTGCATTATGCGGCCTGTATCTGAGAGCGCTCAGTATGAGGACGTCGAGGTTGCGGAGCTTGTCCCACGATTCATCGGGAATGCCGCTGCAGTCGGTGAGATAAGCCAGGTTGCCTATTCTGTAACCGAGTATTGTCCAGTTGTCGTGGTAAATATCGACCGGGGTCACCGTGACGCCGTATATATTGAATTCCTGAGAGACGGTATTTAAAAGAAGCTTCGGCTTGCCGCCCGCGGAATTCGTGCCATCAAATATATATTTGAAATTTTTCTCAATGTTTTTAAGGGTTTGGCGGTTCCCGTAACAGGGAATTTCCATTTTATTAACGAAGTTGAATACCCTGAGCTCGTCGATTCCGTGTGTATGGTCGGCATGGGAGTGGGTATATAATACGGCGTCAATCTTCGTAATACCGTGCCTCATAGCCTGAAATCTGAGGTCGGTGGAGGTGTCGATCAAAAGATTTTTACCCCCGGTCTCAATGAATAGAGAGCACCGTGTTCTTTTGTTTTTGGGGTTTTTCGAGGTGCAAACACTACAGCCGCACCCCAGAATTGGAACACCTGTAGAGGTGGCGCAACCGAGTATAATAGCCTTCATCATTAGAAATTTAGCATTAAGTAAAGGTCATTTCAAAAAATATACTGTTCAAAACGATGAATTATCTGGTAAAATGTTAAAGTAGTTTATAAAAAACCATTTACAAGCGGCTAGCAAAATAATATAATTAATGCAATCTCGTGAATAAAAAATCGGCGTACACGGTCATAATTGTTTCTTTTCTCGCTGTATTTTCACTAGCGCAAGACAGCCGCGCCCTGGATCGCGGGGAAGTACTCTACAAAGAAACCTTCCAGCTTTACAAAAGTCTCGCCGGGGATCCGAGCAAAGTTAACAAAAAGGAAATCTGGGATACAATAGCGCGCGCTTTTTACAGTATATATATCAACTATCCGGAAAGCTCGAAAGCGCCGAATTCTCTCTTTCTTTCGGGAAAAATGTATGAGGAAATGGGGGAGAGGTTCGATTCACAGCCCGACCTCAATATGGCGGTTGAGTATTCGAGATTATTCGTGAGAAGATACCCCGAGAGCAACCTGGCCGACGACGCTCAATTGAGGGTCGCGAGGATTGTGGAGAAGAAAAGCAAATCAGACGCTTATCTCGAATACGAGAAAGTGGTTACCGGGTTCCCGGACGGCGACATGAAAATGATCGCCAAAAATAAAGTAGCGGACCTATCGCCGTTTAAGCCGTCAAAAAAATCCGGGGTTTCGAAGTCTGTGAAGTCCTCCGGGGGCAGCCTTATCAAGGTGAGCCAGATCCGGCACTGGTCAACGGACACGTACACAAGGGTCGTAATTCATGTCGACAAGGAAGTGCCGTTTAAACCCATACTGCTCAAAGCCGACCCCGAAAACGGGATACCGCCCCGGCTTTTTGTGGATATCCACGGGACGAGCGTAGATAAAAACCTCTATGTAGAGCCGGTTAACAACGGTCTCCTAGAACAGATCAAGTTCGCCCGGAATACACATGACAGCGTGAGGGTAGTACTCTACATAAAAAGCTTCGACGATTACAAGGTTTTCGCGCTCCAGGACCCGTTCAGAATTGTGATGGACATACAGGGCACGGGAGCAAAACCGGGAGACTACTACGCAAAAAAAGGTACGGGTGATTATGAGTACGAAACAAGATTGCCGGATGACAATGTAGCAAGCCTTTCCCAAGCCCTGGGGCTGAAGATAAGAACCGTCGTGATAGACGCCGGTCACGGAGGCCACGACCCGGGCGCTATCGGACCGTCGGGCTTAAAGGAAAAAGATATCACTTTAAAAATCGCCAAGGCGTTAAAGCAGAAACTGGATAAAGAGGGGAGGAAGTTCGGAATTACGAATGTTTACCTCACCAGAAATAATGACCGGTTCATACCCCTTGAAGAAAGAACGGGAATCGCCAAGAAACACGGGGCCGATCTCTTCATCTCTATTCACTGCAACGCCGCACGGAACAAAAACGCATACGGAATAGAAACCTATATCCTGAGTTTCACAAACGACCAGAGATCGCTTGCGGTTGCGGCGCGGGAGAACGCCACGACCAGCATATCACGAAGTGAAATGGCAAATGTCCTGAAGCAATATTTACTGAGCTCCAAGATCGAGGAATCCGAGCGGTTTGCCGGTTATGTGCAGAACTCGGTCGTTAAAACCGTGTCCGCAAATTATCAGCCCGTCAAAAATAAAGGCGTCAAAAAAGCTCCCTTTGTAGTTCTTATCGGAGCGGATATTCCAAGCATACTGGTTGAAACAGCCTTCATTACCAATCCCAGAGACGAGAAAAGACTCAAAAGCGACGCCTATATAGACGAATTAGCAGACGGCATCCTTGCCGGTATCAAACGATTTTCTTCAGAAGTACAAACAGCGTCACTCAGGTAGCATTCAAAGAGTTAGTCAAATAAATACTCTCTTATTCCGCGCAGGTCTTTTAAGGTTATAACCTCGGTATCCAGGTCGGGAATCGCGTAAGAGGTAAGCCTCGACTGAAGCCTTTCCAGGGCCGCCTTCTCGGCTGATATCAAGCTCCTGTAATTGTCATAATTCCTGAGGAGCTTCTGCCTGAATTCGCGGCCGCCCGGTATATCTTTGTAATCCGGCTCCTTTAATTGAGAGAGGTCCTTATCGACCGCCGCCCGGTTCACAATTACAGCATCCACATCATAGCCGTCTGAGGTTAACTCATTATGCCAGTCGAAGGTGTTTTGTAGCGACCGTTCTTTTAAATTTGTGACGATCAAAAACGAACTGGAATCTGATTTGAGCAGGTTATAGGTTTTGGCCGCGCGCGCCTTTATCCCCTCGTTTACCGCTTCAAAATCCGAAAAGAACTCCCACATATCATGGATAACGTCAATGCCAACTATCCTCTCAGCAAATTTAAGCGACATCAACGTGAATAATCTTGTAAAACCCAGGCTCATTCGGTCTATAAAGTGGAAGGATTTAAAAATCTCGGAGTCGAGTATGGAGCTGAGTCTCAGGGGAGCCGAAAGAAAGCCCGACAGATGCTCGGAAGGAGGAGTATCAACGATAATAATGTCATACTCGCCCTCTTCATATGACGAGAGAAGCGCCTCCATCGCCATGTACTCATGAGCGCCCGCGAGAGAATCGGCAACACTTTTATAATAATTATTAGACAGAATTCTGCCGCTGGTTTCACTCGAGTCCGCAACCCTTTCTATAAGTCTGTCAAATGTGTTTTTTACATCCAGGACCCTGACCGTAAGCCCGGAGGACCCGGCGTAGCCGGCGTTACCGAGGCGTCTCGGCAAAATAACGCCGAATTCCGATCCTTCGGATATTCCAAGAGACTTGGCCAGCCTGCGTGACGGGTCGACGGTCAATGCAAGGGTGCGTTTCCCCTTTGAGGCTGCTTCAAGCGCAAGGAGGGAGGAAATAGTGGTTTTTCCGACGCCCCCGGCACCGATACATATAATTACACTCTTTTCTTCAAGAATACGGTTCAATTTCGTCACAGGCTCTTATCCAGCTGATTCCGCAGCTCGGAGGATATTGACTTTAAATCCCGGACCGCGAGGTCTCTTTTATACCTCTTATGTATTATTAATACAGGCTCTTTCAATTCCTTGCGCAGTTTCTTTGTGTATTTTTCAGACATACGGGTTCTCGCAGCATGGCTGAAAGCCAATTCAACAGCAGGGCTTATTTCGGCGCCTTTATTTTCAGTCAGAAGCTCCTTTATGATACTCACTTCCTTTTTATCGAACATCTTTTCATATGCATTATTCACAACCGTGAAGATAACATTGATTCCGAGAGACTTAACCGAATCTATTAGCTCGATCGTCTCTCTGACCACCATCTCCTCGGGAGTTGCCACAACCACGACCGCGGCTTGATCCGGGTCTTTCAGAAAACTCTCAACCCATCCTATGTGGCTTTTAAACGCCCCTCCCCTCACCATATCGAGAACCCTGGACGGCAGGTCTAGAATAGGTATCGCGTGGCCGGTAGAGGGGGCATCGAATATAACCTGATCGTACGCTTTCCGCGATTTCCTCCCCTGCGGGTTCCTGTTACCCAGATGCCACACCTTACCGATCGTTATAAGCTCCATCAGCCCCGGAGCCGCCTCAAAAAAGTTTTGAAGGGTTTTTGATTTAAGGATTGTCGCGTAAACGGGGTATAGATTTACAAAATTCTCACGGACATATTCTTTAAGCGCAGTGTTCGGGTCAATAGCGACCGACCACAAATTATTATCCAGCGCTTTTTCCCTGCTGTTAATCCCGGTGTTAAATCCAAAAAAGTAGGAATCTTTCTTAATCTCGTTCAGGGTTACATAAATTGAATCGCGGTCGAATCGAGAGTTTAAATAAGAGAGCGCAAGGGAAACGGTTGTTTTGCCGACCCCGCCCTTTCCCGTTACCACAACCAGTTTCTTGTTGAACAATTCATCCAGATTCATCTATTTCGTCCGGTCTTTATTGATGATAAGGCGGGGCAATCAGGATTATCACCTTCATATGCGCCTCAAATTACCCCGTTTATAGTACCCGATTGTTAAATCACGCAATCAACACCCGCATAATAAACATTCGCTAAAAAACGGTTTTCAAACATGTTATTATTCATCGTTTATAGAACGGGATGCGGTCTCAGAAGATGAGTAAAAATAGCGAGATAGCGGAAATATTCGAGCATATATCCGACATGTTGAGCGTGCTGGATGAAAACCCTTTTAAAATCAGGGCGTACCGGAAAGCGGCGACGAACATACTGGAACTGAATGAGGATGTAGAGGACAGGGCCGCCAGGGATGAGCTTACAGGGATACCCGGGGTCGGGAAGGACCTCGGGGAAAAAATAAAAGAATATATAAAGACAGGAAAGATAAAGGAATACGAAAAACTTAAGAGCGAGGTTCCCCTTGAGCTCACCGAACTGCTGCGGATTCAGGGCCTGGGCCCGAAAACGCTTGCCCTCTTATACAAGGAGCTGAAGGTCAGAAAACTCGCCGATCTGGAAAAGGCGCTTAGCGGGAAAAAAATTCTGGAGTTCAGGGGAATGGGGCAAAAGAAAATAGACGACATCAAGAGAGGGGTTCAGTTATTCAAGGAGAGCAAGGAAAGAAATCTGCTGGGAAAAGCGCTCCCTCTGGCGGAGAGCATCGTCGCGGAAATAGAAAATATTCCCGGAACGGAAGGCACCAAAGTCGCGGGGTCGATCAGGAGAATGAGGGAGACAGCTAAGGATATAGACATACTGACGATATCCGATAATACACAGAAAGTAGTCAAAGGGTTTACCGAAATGAAATTTGTAAAAGACGTGCTCGCGTCGGGAAGCACGAAGGGAAGTATTATTGCCGGGGAGGGAATACAGGTGGACCTCAGGGTGGTGCCGCCCGAGTCATACGGGGCGGCGCTTTTGTATTTCACCGGATCAAAAGCTCACAACGTGAAGCTCAGAACACTAGCCACCAAAAAAGGGCTCAAAATTAACGAGTACGGGGTATTTAGAGGAGAGAAAATGGTCGCAGGGGAGACGGAAAAGGATGTCTATAAAACGCTCGGCCTGCCGGTTATCCCGCCCGAGCTGAGAGAGGACCGGGGCGAAATAGAGGCCGCAGCCGAGGGCAGGCTCCCTCACCTCATCGAGCTTGAGGATATAAAAGGCGATCTCCACACCCATACAACCTGGAGCGACGGCAAAGCGTCAATTGAAGAAATGGCTGAAAGCGCGGCAGAGCTCGGCTACGGGTACATAGCGATAACGGACCACTCCCCTTCCCAAACGATCGCGAACGGACTTTCAATCGAAAGGCTTATGAAAAAGAAAAAAGAGCTTGAGGCGGTTGCCGGGAAATTCAAGAAAATAAAAGTGCTAATGGGAACAGAAGTCGATATAAAAACAGACGGCTCCCTCGATTATCCGGACGGTGTGCTTAAGGAGCTGGACGTTGTTATAGCGTCCGTCCACAGCGGTTTCAAAATGGAAAGAGAAGCTATGACCGACCGCATTATAAAGGCGATAAAAAACCCATACGTCCACGCCATAGGGCATCCTACGGGGAGGCTTATCGGAGAGCGGGACCCTTACGACGTCGATATCGACGATGTAATTCAGGCCGCGCTTGAGCACGGGAAGGCTCTTGAAGTGAACGGCTCTTACCCGAGGCTCGACCTGAACGACCTACACGTAAGGAAGGCGGTCGACGCGGGTGTGAAGATAATTATTTCGACCGACGCCCACAGCCGGGGACAGCTCGGATTTATGAGGTACGGTGCGGGGACAGCGAGAAGGGGCTGGGTCGAGAAGAAAGACGTTCTGAACGCGCTGCCATTTAAAGAACTCGACGAGTGGCTTAAAACGAACAGGAATTAGAGTGAAGTATACTGCATATATCTAATATAGTATATATACTAAAAATAAGACGTATAAACGACTATGAAAAAGAAAGAGGCCCGGAAAAGAATAGAGAAGCTCGCCAGGGAGCTCGAATATCACAACTACCTCTATTACGTTAAAAACAGCCCCGAAATCTCGGACTACGAATTCGACACCCTGCTTAACGAATTAAAGGAGCTTGAGGCCGAATATCCCGAACTGGTCAAACCCGACTCCCCCGCTCAGCGGGTGGGAGGATGGGTGGCGGAAGGCTTTGAATCGGTGAGCCACATAGTCCCGATGATGAGCATAGATAATGTTTCCACCGCTGAAGGGGCGTACGAATTCGATAAGCGAGTCAAAAGACTTATTGGCACCGAGGGGGATATAGAATACGTGGCGGAGCCTAAGTTCGACGGGGTCTCCGCATCTCTCACCTTCGAGGAAGGACTGCTGACCCGTGGGGCTACACGCGGCAACGGCAGAACGGGCGAGGACGTCACGAATAATCTAAAAACGATTAACACCATCCCGCTCAGGTTAAACGGGGAGAACAGGGTTCCTGAATTAATAGAAATAAGGGGAGAGGTGCTCTACCCCATAGAGGCTTTTAAGAAACTGAACGGGGAGCTGGCAGAGGCGGGCGAGCCGCTCTTCGCGAACCCGAGAAACGCGGCTTCGGGCGCGATAAGGCAGCTAGACTCAAGCATCACCGCATCGAGACCGCTTACCTTCTACGCATGGGGGATCGGAGAGGTCAGAGGGTTTGAAATCGAGACCGAGTGGGAGCTCATCGGGGACCTCCGCAAGTGGGGGTTCAAGGTCGATGCACATATCATGCTGTGCGCCAGTATAGATGAGGCCATATCTTATCAAAACGAGCTTGAGCCCGCGAGAGACAGCCTTCCCTATGAAGCGGACGGAATAGTAATCAAGGTAAACAGGAGGGACTACCAAAAGGAGCTCGGCGCGACAGCGAAGCACCCACGGTGGAGCATCGCCTATAAGTTCAAACCGAGGCAGGCGACTACTAAGATAAAAGATATTACGGTGCAGGTAGGGCGGGTCGGGCTACTAACCCCGGTCGCCGAGCTTGAGCCTGTCGGTATCGGAGGTATTACCGTTAAAAGGGCGTCGCTCCATACAGACGACATAATCAGGGTAAAGGACATAAGAATAGGCGACACGGTGCTCGTTCAGAGGGCTGGGGACGTGATCCCCGAAGTGGTCATGCCGATTGAGGATAAAAGGACGGGGAAAGAAAAGGCCTTCAGAATGCCTGAAAAATGCCCCTCCTGCGGAACGGAGGTCGAGAAGGAAGGCGCTTATTACTATTGCCCCAATCTCTCATGCCCGGCGCAGCTGAAGGGAAGGATAACGCACCTCGCATCGAGGAGGGCTTTTGAGATCGAGGGGCTCGGAGAGAAGATCGTAGAGCAGCTTATGGCCGAAGGGCTCGTGAAAGACCCTGCCGATATTTTTTATCTCAAAAAAGAAAACCTCGCGCCGCTTGAAAGATTCGCGGAAAAGTCCGCCTCCAATCTGGAAGCGGAGATAGAAAAGAGCAAGAAAGTCCCGTTCGACCGTTTCATCAACGCCCTCAGCATACGCCACGTGGGGGAGCGCGTGGCTCAGATACTTGCCGAAAACTATCACAGCATCGACTCGCTCATGAATACCACGGTCGAGGCTCTGACCGACATACATACGGTGGGAACGGAGATAGCAAAAAGCATAGTGCACTTCTTCGAGCTTGAGCAGAACAGAGCGCTTATCAAAAAGATGCTCGAATCAGGGGTTGATATTCAATACAGAGAAAAAACAGGACTCAGCGACAAGCTCAAGGGAAAAACGTTCGTCTTTACCGGAGCGCTAGAATCGATGACGAGGGACGAGGCTCAGAGGCTGGTAGAAGATCACGGGGGGCGGGCGACTTCATCGGTTACCAAAAAAACCGATTACGTTGTGGCCGGGAGCGATCCGGGATCGAAGCTCGCGAAAGCCGAGTCTCTGGGAATAGAAATACTGGATGAGGAAGGGTTTAAAAGATTGATTGCTAGTATGTAAATCAACTTAACTTTACCTTCACTGCAGTCCTGTCTATGTTTTATACATTCAGGAAGATATCTCAGAAGCAAAAGGGAGTTTTTTATGAAAATTCATGTTTTAGACCATAACTTCTTTGAAGAGAAGGTAATAGCTTCATATCTGATAGAAAACGGGGGAGAGCCTATTTTAATCGAAACCGGCCCTGATACGACTTTTAACAAACTCGAAAGCAGCCTCAATGCTCACGGTTACTCCGTCGAAGACATAAGAAATGTTTTTGTTACACACATACACCTGGATCACTCAGGAGGAGCCTGGCACTTCGCTAAAACCGGCGCTAAAATTTATGTCCACCCTTTCGGAGCCAAGCACCTGGCCGATCCTGAAAAGCTCATAGCGTCGGCCAGAAGAATATATCAAGAACAGATGGACACGCTATGGGGCGAAATCCGGCCTATACCGAGGGAAAATATCCACGAAATTCAGGACGGGGAAAGGATAAAAATCGGTAACATTGATATAGAGGCTGTTGAGACTCCCGGGCACGCGTCCCACCATCATTCATATCTCATAGATGACATCTTATTTGCAGGGGACGTCGGCGGTGTCCGCATAGAGAACGGTCCGGTATTGCCCCCCACCCCTCCGCCCGAGATCAATGTGGAGCTCTGGCAGGAATCCATACGAAAGATACTGGATTTGAATCCAGAGGCCTTGTATTGTACTCATTACGGCAGGTCCGACAACGTAAGAGATCATTTGAGAGAACTGGAAGACAGACTCCTCGAAGCCACCGAATGGATCGGAGAGAGATTGAAAGAAGGAAAAACCGAAGATGAAATGACCTCTGATTTTGAGGACATGTTCAGAACGATACTCGTAAAAGCCGAAGCCGACAGTCAATTGATTAAAGCTTACGAGTTGGCAGACCCTTTCTGGATGAATGTACCGGGACTCGTGCGCTACTGGAAAAAGTTTCGACTCTGAGCCCGTTTTCAGGAGGTTTATCGGGTGAAGTGCCTGATCCGTGACGAACAACAAAAACGGAGTCTGAGCGGAGTAAGGAATTGATATGGAGCTAAGTCTGAGAAAAGCCGGCACCTCCGGACCTGAAGTCGTGATACTGCACGGTTTGTTGGGATCGTCACGGAACTGGCAACGCGTCATGCGGGAGCTGTCAACGGACCACCGGGTGATCGTCCCTGATTTGCGCAACCACGGCGACTCGCCGCACGGCCCCCACGGCTACGCAGCGATGCGGGACGACATTAGCCGGCTCATAGAGACTACCTGCGGGGAAGCTCCTCACTTAATCGGCCATTCGATGGGCGGTCTGGCGGCCATGGCCGTGGCGACCTCAGATGCAGCGGCGCTCGCAAGCCTCATAGTGGTCGATGCGGCCCCGGTGCGCAGAACAGAGGGCATCCTGAAAATACTCGATGCCCTGACGGAGCTGAATCTGAAATCCATAAGCTCCCGAACCGACGCCGACAAGGCCCTGTCCAAGAAAATTCCCGATCCCGGTGTGAGGCAGTTTCTGCTACAGAATCTCAAACGGAAGGACACGGGAGAGCCTGCATGGCGCTGTAACCTTCCCGAGCTACGCCGTTTTGCGGCGGAGGATTCCTTCGAGCTCGCGGAGCAGGCAATTTACGAAGGACCTACTCTGGTGCTCGCCGGAGGCAAATCCGAGTACCGGGTCTGGGAGCACGAGACGCTGCTCAGGGCTCACTTCCCCGCCATGACGCTTGAGATTATAGAGGATGCGGCTCACTGGGTGCATGCGGACGCGCCTGACAGGTTCGTGCAGCGGGTTCGCGAATGGGTGAATGTGCATGCCTGAAGAGTCCGAGACAGATCCACTTAGAGTCGCAAAATGAACTAAGTACAGGGGGCTGAAAAAACAATGTTCGACAATAAATTCCGGAAGGCCAGAATCGAGACGTCGGGCGCTGTCATCAACCTCGTCCACGCGGGGGAAGGAAAACCCCTCCTCCTCCTTCACGGCTACCCGGAGACGCATCTAATGTGGCACAGGACAGCACCCCGGCTCGCAGAGAGATTCCATGTGATATGCATGGACCTAAGAGGTTACGGAGACAGCAGCAAGCCCGAATCCTCCCCTGACCACTACACATACTCGAAACGCGAGATGGCTAAAGACTGCGTTCAGGTTATGGAGTCCCTTGGGTATGAGCACTTTTTCGCTGCCGGGCACGACAGGGGCGGGAGAGTCACTCACAGAATGGCTCTCGATTATCCGGACAGGATAAAAGGCGCGTGCGTAATGGACATAGCCCCGACTCACACTATGTTCAAGCTCGCGGATATGGAATTCGCGACCGGTTACTACCACTGGTTCTTTCTCATTCAGCCCGAAGGTCTGCCCGAAAGGCTCATAGGGTGCGACCCGGAATACTACCTGAGAGAGAAGCTCAAACGGTGGAGCGCGCCGGGAGCGGAGTTCGACGAAAGGGCGGTGAGGGAGTATGTCAGGTGCTTCAGCGACCCTGCGGCCATCTACGCAAGCTGCGAGGACTACAGGGCAGCCGCAAGTATCGATCTCGAGCACGACGAGGAAGATTTCGATAAGAAAATAGAGTGCCCGCTTCTGGTCTTATGGGGCACCAGGGGATTCGTGCACCGCACTTACGACGTGCCAGAGACCTGGAAGGAAAAAGCGGTCAATGTACGCGGCAGGGCGCTTGACTGCGGCCATTTCCTGCCCGAAGAGAGCCCCGAGGCCGTATGCGAAGAGCTCCTGGAATTCTTTTCCTCGATTTGAGCGCTGCACCGGCTGAAGGACAGAAATTAGATTCTGAAATAAATTCAGAATGACTAATCGGAGATACTTTCCGGCCATTCCGGCAGGTTCCGGGGGACAGGATTGGCTCTGGTTTCAGGGATAATGCCTTAATAGTGAGGCAAACGCTTAAACAATTTGCAATTAAACATCCAAATCCTCTATATGTTTTTTGGCAAACCTTCCTAAGGTTGAAAAATAGTTTTGTGCAGGATGGATGACAACACCCCCATCCTGACCTTCCCCCTCAAGGGGGAAGGAATGAAGGACTTAGATTCCTCACGTCAGGGTTCGAAAGGAAGAACTCGGTTTTTCAAATATCCAACTTAACCCCATTTGTACAAAAGGGGAGCAGTATAAAATCAGTCTCTTCGATTTATTCGCGAAACAATCAGCAGGTCTTCGTGATAATCCGGCAGTATTTTAAAGCTTGCCGGATCGGTGTTGAATGTCGCTCCTAATACTTCGTTGGAATAAGCCTTGACTCCGGCGGAAAACCCTATATCGCCGGGCGTATTCTGATCAAAGAAAACCAGAAAGTGGAGCTCGTCTCCGCCGATATTTTCAATATGGTGAGGATATGCCCTGGGAATGAAATACACATCTCCTTCTTCCAGCTTATAGGTGTCGACATCTCCACGGGGACTGAGAAGCGTCATCCTTGCCTTACCTTTATTTACATAGCCCATCTCCGCCGTTACAGGGTGCCAGTGGGGCTCTCTCATGCCTTTATTAGTTATGCGGAGAGAGTACATCGACAGATTTTCCAGTACCGGCCACGCGCTTTTCCTGGCCACTTTTGCCGAACCGCCCGCATTATCGAGAAGAGGGTTTGATCCCTCCACGTCAAATTTATATTGGCTCGGGAAAGACGCATATTCAGGCGTTTTATTAACAGATTTTTTCCTGCCGATAAGAATTTTTTTCGGGGACCTTTTAATTTTCGAGAACAGATTGCCTTTGAGACCCCACGTATTGCCCAGAACGGCGTCTGTCATACACCCCAGAGACGCCGAGAGACCGAAATCTTCCGGCTCCTCGTCTGAAAAAGCTAAAATCAATTCCAAATTATTCCTGCCCATGTTCTCAATATGATGCAAATATCCCGACGGCACATAAAACATTTGCCCTTCGGAAACGGTAAAGGTTTCTCTTTTACTCAAGTTGCCGAAAACTGTTACTAGAGCGTCTCCTTTTAAACAATAGGCCAGCTCATTTGCGTTCGGATGCCAGTGCGGCTCCCGAACCCCCTTTTGATTTAGCAAAAGCCGATAAACCGCCATTCCTTTAAGAACGGGAAAGTTGGATATATCGACGTAGGTGCGTGTGCCGCCTTTTGTAATATCCTGGGGTTTTGCCGAAAGTAAGTGGAATACATGGGGGGAGTCCATGACAAACCTCCTGAATTGTAATTACCACGTATTATACATTAACCGCTTATGAATTAGCCACCATTCGGGGGTTATGCAGGAAAGGATGATAACACCCCCATCCTGACCTTCCCCCCTCAAGGGGGAAGGAATGAAGGACTTAGATTTCTCACGTCAGAGTTTGAATCTTGGGTTCAATGAAGAGCGACCAGTTCTTCCCAGCCGCACGTGCCGGGTTGAAGGGAGAAGGGAGATTGCTTCGCTTTGCTCGCAATGACGGTTTAACTAATACATCCTTCGACAGGCTCAGGATGAGCGGATTGTAAATGACTAGATCTTTCGCAGAGTTTATCCTGAGATTATCGAAGGACTCGCAATGATGAAGAGTTCGAAATGACAGAAAAAATAGCCGTATATTCAATTAATTCTATTCCGGTTTATTAGTTCTTCTCTGCCTGATAATCTCATACAAGAGAATCCCGGCGGATACGGAGGCATTGAGCGAAGAGACCCGTCCTGACTGCGGGATAGAAACGAGAAAGTCGCAATTTTCTTTAACTTTGCGACCTAACCCCTTGCTTTCATTGCCTATTACGACCGCCAGATCAAGATTTCCGAAACCCTCGCCGTAGAGCGGCTTCGGAGCCGACGCGTCCGCGCCCACTATCCAGACGCCCTTCCCTTTCAGATCGTCGATTACGGTTGAGATGTTTACGACTCTTGAAATGAGCACGTGGCTGGCTGCGCCGGAGGAGGCCTTTATCACCGCAGGCGTAACCGAAGCCGCCCTGTCCTTCGGTATAACGACCCCGTGAGCGCCGAGGGCATTCACGGTTCTTATAATCGCCCCCAGATTCTGAGGGTCTTCAATATGATCAAGAACTACGAGGAGTAGTTTTTCTTCCCCCGCGCGGGCCTTCTCCAGTATACTCTCTACCGGAGCGTACTCATACTCGGGAATCCTGGCGGCTATGCCCTGATGAGACGTCGAATTCGTAAGCCTTGAAATGGCGTCCCGGGGAAGGAAGGTAACTTTTATTCCGCGCTTCTTGGCCAGAGTGAAGATGTCGGAGCTTTTGTCCTTTCTCAAATCCTGCGAGATCAGGATTTCTTCAATCCTGGAGTTTGAGTCGGAGAGCAGCTCCTTTACTGGATTCTTACCGTAGATGAGCAAAATTCAGGTTCTCTCGTTTTAATTCTGCTTCTTTTGCGCGGGTTTCATGCCGAATTCGGCCCTGGCCTGATCGATCTTCAGAAGCACGTTATCCTTGATCCATTTGTTATCCCACCATTCGATAGGCCTGACGGCTACGCCGTTTACGTACACGCCGTAGTGTAAATGGTCCCCGGCTGCAAGACCGGTCTGACCGGTTTTTCCGATAACCTGCTTTTTCTTCACCTTATCCCCTACATTGACATCTATCGTGCTCATGTGGCCGTAAAGACTCGCCACACCCATACCGTGGTCGATTATGACGGCGTTTCCGTATATACCGAGCTCGCCCGCGTGCGTCACAACGCCGCTGTTAGCGGCCTCTATGGGATACCTTTTCGTTACAGCAAGATCGTAACCGAGATGATACTGCTCATCGATAGGCTCTTCGTTGTAGATATAGGTTCTGTGGTCGGCGAAGTTAGCCTCGACTTTAGAGTTTGAAAGCTGATGAAAAGCCCCCTTCCACATAATCTCTCCTGTGGAATTCGAGCCTACCTCTTTTATCTTGGCGTCATTCGCCTTTCTAAGCTCGCTATTGACCTTGAGGAAGATTTCCCTGTGATCCGATTGTCCGCTTTCGCCCGCAAGGGGAACCATGACATTTTCAATAAAATCTTCGCTGATGTTTATATTACTACTCCTGTAATTGATATTCTTCAGCCTGTAGGGGACCGCGGCGGTTTTGCGGTTTCCCGCGGCGTCCTCGGCAATTAGAACTATATTCGTATCGGGCTCGACATTATAGGGATAGGCAAAGAATGAGAGGTACACGTCGTCTTCCGAGAAATTCCCCTTGTAGCCCGGGAAGAAATAGTCCCCTACACTCACTCCGCTTATTTCAACATCTGGCGAGGTCTTGTAAACGACGAGCCCCGAGCCTCCGTGGTTGATGTAATGCTCGGTGCTTATTAAATCGACTGCGGGCGGCACGAGGTCGAGCTTCAAATTCCTGCTTTCGGTCGTTTTATTGCCGGAGAAAACCTTGATTCGCGACCTGTCCTCGGCTTCGACCCTGAGCTCCGCCGGGCCGTCCTTGATGCCGAGCTTCCCGGGGTTAATAGATACTGTAACCGTATCGCCCATAACTCCCTCGGGGTAGACCTTATTGACCAGCACATTTTCCACGCCGTCCTTTATCAATACGACCTTAACCTCCTTGATACCCTTCCCTTTCTCTCGTATCTCTACGTCAAAGGGTTTCATGCCCACATTTTCGGAAGCGAGTTTTATATCGACTTCGGGTGAAGACCATTCGATTTGGGGGTAGATATAATAAACCCCTCCGATAATCAAAATAATTATTAGCAGTGTGAAAAACTTTCCCATGATTTACCTTGATCCTCTCTCCGGTTCTTTTTATAGAAACTGAAGTTTTAGAAATAATCTTTTATCCGGCTTTCGTACTCCGGGAAATAATTGGAAATAACCGTAAGGTCGAACCGGCTCATTATCGATTCCTTGGGCTCCCTTTCCAGCAGAAACTCAAAAGACTTTTTCACCAGTTTATCCGGGGGGACTTCAGCGCCCGTTAAGCTCTCATAATAAGCTCTGCCGACAGTCACCGCGTGAGCGCTCTCCGTATCGTCCTCACGCACGAGTACGTCGTATTCCCATCCGCCTTCATCAGATTTCAGTTCTTTGACTTCTACATCCGCCATGTATTTACCCGGTTTTTGCTTCTGAATACGAAATATTATAACCTAGACTCAATACGTCACGAAACAGGATTTAACAATATAAATTAAGCGGCATGGAAATAAGGAAATTCGATTTAACTATACACGATATTGACAGGATAACCGACCTGATTTTGAGCGCCGACGCCGAGGCGGCAAAATCCGGCCGCTCGCCGGGCCCTGCGAAGACAGTCAGAGGTCTCATTAAGGCGGGGAATAATTTTCTGGGACACGAGAACATCTATGTCTCCGTATCGGAGGAGGGGATCACGGGTCTAATGATAGGCTATACCGGTAAAGGAAAACGGGAGTTTAAAACTTTGCTCAAGTTGCTGTTTACCCTTCGTCTGAGCGAGTTCGCGAGCTATATGACCCTTACGTCAAATATACTTCACGGCGCCTACACACCTGACGTGGAGGAAGATGAATTTTACGTGAGCGTGCTCGCGGTAGATGAAAAACACAGGGGCAAGGGCATAGGGTCTTTACTTCTGAGGAAGGCGGTAAACACGGCAAAGAAGAGAAATTGCAAGAGCGTCCTGCTCGATGTGAACGGCAATAACGAGTCGGCGCTCGCTTTATACGGGAAATTCGGATTTAGACTGCGCGGCCGGAATCCGGCCCTGAATCCTTCAACAGAGCACCCTGAAATGCTCACTATGGAGCTGGCTCTGACCTGAGGGGGGAAATATATGGCGGACTTTAAAAATGAATTCAGCTGGTCAAACTCCCGCCAGGCTCTATTTAAAGAGTGCAAAAGGGCGTACTACTATAATTACTACGGCTCGTGGGGTGGGTGGGAAAGGGATAAGGCGGATAGGGTCACCCGAACACTTTACGTATTAAAAAACCTGCAGAACAGGTGGCAGTGGAAAGGCTCCATGGTCCATCACGAAATCGAGAGAATACTAAAGGAGCTTGTCAGTACAGGCAATCTCGCCCCCCTTGCAAAATCGATAGAAAGAGCAACGGAGCTTATGAGAAAGGGGTTCAGGTCCTCAAGAGACGGACTTTACCGGCAGAAGGACGGCAGTCTCAGGAACGAGACAGCCCTGTTCGAGCATGAGTATAATACCGAAACTCCAGATGAGATTTGGAAAAAGATACATGATGAAGTGGTCTTATGCCTGGAGAGCTTCTACCGGTCGGAAGTACTCGATCGAGTAAAAAATCTGCCGAAAGAGAAAATATTATCAGTGGAAAGCATGACGGCGGCCTCACTTTCGTTCAGTCCGGAAATAATCTTTGTAAAACTGGACCTGGCTTATGAAATCGAGGACCGAGTAGAAATAGTGGATTGGAAAACCGGCTCGGGCGAGGGCGAAAAGCTCCAATTTCAGGTGTACACGATTTTCGCCAACGAGGAGCTTGAAGTACCGCTTGAGCAAATCTCCCTCATCGAATACAACCTGCTCGGAGACAGGCCTTTAACGCACCGGTTCAGTGTTGATGAGCTCCGGGACGGCATGGGTTACATAAATAACAGCATAGCCGAGATGAAGAGCTACCTCGCCGAGCCAAATGAAAACGTTGCCGTTATGACGGATTTCCCGAGAACCGACGACGACAGGATTTGCGAATCATGCAATTTTAAGAAAATCTGCTTTGATCTGGACTAGTTAAGCAGCAATGCTTATGTTACACCTCAATACAGCTCCGCGCCCCTGCCTCTATTCATTATTAACAGACAAAAGGACATTAATAGTCGCCTGATACTTACGTTTATAAGGTATGCTTTTTAAAAGTTAAAAACCCGCAGCCGGTTCAAGCGGATTTTAAATTTCATCCAGAAATGATAGTATAATTGAAGGTAGAAATGTCGGAACTGGTTAAAAAAATTAATTATTTTTTTTCCCGCCAGCTATGGCGAATCGACACGGCTTCACTTAACAGAAGCAGATCCACGCTCGTAAATTTCATAAGGCTGGTTTACGTAACCTTTCGTGAATATACCGAAAATGAGCTCACGTTAAGGGCGATGAGCCTCGTATATACTACGCTTCTATCGCTTGTTCCGCTTCTCGCGTTCAGTATCTCGATACTTAAGGCGTTCGGGGTCGTGGACAATCAGCTAGAGCCCTTTCTCGCAAACTTCCTCCAGCCCCTGGGCGAAAAAGGCATAGAGATAACAACCAGAATAATGGAATTCATCGGGAAGATAAATTTCGGCGTCCTCGGTGTGGTCGGCCTCATAATGCTCATCTATACGTCGATATCGGTTATCAAAAAAATCGAGGATTCACTGAACGTGATATGGAAAATCAAGAAAGGCAGAAGCCTTGCCCGAAGGTTCAGCGACTACATAGCGACACTACTGATAGGCCCTGTTCTCATGTTCGCGGCCCTGGGACTCACGGCATCGTTGACCAGCAACACCGTGGTTAACAAAATTCTGGCCGTAGAGCCGCTCGGCACGATCGTTTTTATAGTCGGGAAAATAATGCCGTTTGTAATAATATTTCTGGTGTTCACTTTCATCTATGTGATTATCCCGAACACCAAGGTGAATTATAAGTCAGCCGCTATAGGCGGGGCAATAGCGGCTGTGGCATGGCACGCAGCGAGCTGGATATTTACAATATCCGTCGCGTCCTCGACAAAGTACGCGGCCATATACTCGAGCCTGGCGGTTCTTATAATTTTCATGATCTGGCTCTATCTAAACTGGCTTATACTACTTATCGGGGCTCAGATTTCATTCTGCTACCAAAACCTAAAGTTTCTGACCGTCAAAAAGGAAGTGTTCACGCTGAGCACGAAACTCAAGGAAAAGCTGTCCTTAATAATAATGCATCAGGTGGGCTACAATTTTTACTTTGACTTGCAGCGCTGGAGTCTTGACTCCCTGACTGAGCATCTGCGCCTTCCTCACGACCCGGTCGAAGAAGCGGTAGATGAGCTTGCCAATAATAAACTGATTATAGAGACCGGGGATGACCCGCCATGCCTGGTTCCGGCGAGAGCCATAGAGAAGATAACACTCAAAGAAATTATCGACTCCACTAGAACTAATTACCAGACCGACGTTGTAGAAAAGAAGTACCTCTCCATGCCGGAAGTAGACCTGATAAGCGGAAAAGTGGATAACGCAATCAACCAGGCGCTCGGAGATTTAACCCTCAAAGACCTTATCCTCGCCGGTGAGAATACGGATAATTGATAAGGCTCCAGTCGGCGCAAGCTGAAATGAATTCGGAAAGAGCCGTGATTAGTTACACCTCAGCTTCCCGCTGTCGTTCCAAATACCTTTATTGCACTTCTTGTAATTGATGCTCGTATGGGAATACTTGTCGTTTTTATTCAAGCACCGGGCTTCCAGTATGTTGCCGTCAACATAAAGATCCTTGCAAGTTTTCTTGTAGCTTCCCTTCGGCAGATTCGTATTTTCTTTGTTGCCGCAGGTGAGCACTCCGTTATCGTTCCATATATCTTTGTTGCAATTCTTATAATTGATGGAGGAGTCATTCCACCTTCCGTTCTTCTTCTCACATTTGGCGTAGAGCCTGTTGCCGTCCACATAGTAGTCCCTGCAGCTCTTTTTATAACTCCCGCTCGGAGTATTTTTTGAACCCGAGTCCTTGCATGTAAGCTCACCGTTGTCGTTCCATATATCACCGGAGCATTTCTTGTATTTTATCTTTGTGTTGTTCCAGACCCCGTTCTTTTTCTCGCACTTCGCCCTCAGATAGTCTCCGTCGATCCTCATGTTCTGGCATGTCCTTTTATAAGATCCGGCGGGAAGCGCCTTGGCGGGTTTTATCTTCTGCTTGCACTTTAGCTGTCCGTTATCGTTTCTGATATCTCCCTCGCAGGTGGCGTACACAAGCGTTGAGTTCTTCCAGTCGCCCGCTATGTTTTTGCACTGCGCGATAAGGTTGCTTCCGACTACCTGAATACCCCTGCAGGTCTCCTGATAGCTGCCGCTCGGAGCTCTGACCTGCCCGCTCGCATGAGAGATGTAAAAAAGAAGTGTGAAAACAAAAAAGAATGAATATATAACAGTTCTATTGAAACCCGGGAATCCAGCCATCTCGCTCCTCCATTTGGATAAAATCTGTATTTTTCTGGTAACAATTATAACACTAAAATAAATCCAATGTTGAAATTTATTGCCCGCCAACATCAACGGCCATTTATGAGAATACTCTGTCTCTTATCGTACTGATTTTTTAGGTACTAAACCTGAGCGGGCTACCGCCCCGCCCTGAAGCCAGACTCTCTCAGGAGATAGAGTTCACGTACCCGCGTTAGATTTCCAAATAGTATGCTCGGCGTGTATTGCGTAAAAATCTCCTATGAGCTGCGCACCATCCTTCTCTTGATCTCCGAACTCTCTCTCCTTACTAGAGGGGGAAAAGACAGATTTCTCCCGTTGGTCAAATGACATGCGCTGAGAATATTGACTATTTTAAAAAGATCGGCGTTAAACAAAACGGGGAATGCACTTTCGTTGACCGTCACAATTGTTTTAAAATAATCAAGCAGCTCGTTATAAACTAAGGAGGGTTATATGAAAAGGTTCATAGATAAGACAGCATTAGTAACGGGGGCGACTTCGGGAATAGGTCGAGCAACCGCGGTGGCATTCGCACGGGAAGGCGCCAGGGTTGTCGTCGCAGGAAGGCGGGACAACGAGGGTGAGGAAACCGTTCGCCTGGTACATGAGGCGGGCGGCGAGGGCATCTTCGTAAAAACCGACGTAACAGTTGAGTCCGATATAGAGGCCCTGGTTGAAAAGACAATTGCAGCTTACGGGCGCATAGACTGCGCATTTAATAACGCCGGCACAATTAACCTCTCTCCCATTGTCGAGCAGACAGAGGCTAATTATAAGTCGATCATGGACGTTAACGTTAAAGGCGTATTCCTCTGTCTCAAGCATGAGATACCTCAAATGGTAAAAACGGGAGGGGGCGCAATTGTCAATTCATCTTCTCTGGCGGGCATTTTAGGCTCCCGCGAGAACAGCTTGTATTCGGCCAGTAAGCATGCGGTATTAGGGTTGACCAGATCCACAGCGTTGGAGGCGGCAAAATCGGGGATTCGTGTGAACGCCGTTTGCGGCGCGTTTATTAAAGGGACCATGGAAGATATTTTTATGGACTTTAAAGGAATAACCGAAGAACAATCGGCTGCCACCATACCTATCGGCCGTTTGGGAGAGCCCGAAGAGATTGCCCGTACGGTGCTCTTTCTTTGCTCCGACGACGCCTCATTTATAACCGGGTCATTCCTGTCAATCGACGGAGGTTATTCGGCACAATGAACCGGACTATCAACAGGCACAATGCGGCGTACACGGACATACAGTAAACGCTTCCAATCCTTTAAGCGTGTACATTGTATCAACCTTGATATTCTTTTAAGCAGATACGGGCGTGAGCCCGTTAACGATATACCGGTAATCAATGTATTTCTTCTCTAACATTATTTTTGTATGGAAGCCATACCCAAAAGAAATTAGCAAACAACCCGATCAATGACAAAACCCCCAGATATAATGCAACCGGCCACAGAGTGCCTATATCAATTCTCATCGCCCAGCTCGCGGTTATCGAGGACATGCCGAATACGGTCATTACCAGTAGCGCGGAAGCGGGCCCCGCAACCTTCTTAAACCGAGCCATTGCCCCGGCGTTAACCGCCGGCATTACCAGGCCCGCGCTAAATCCAAACAAGCTGAGCAAGACTATAATAACGATCAGACCTGAAGCATTTGCAAAAGCGAGACCGAGGGTTAGGATTGCCGTCAAAACCGCCGACGATATTCCCAGAAAGAGAAGTTTCTCCAGATCATATCTTTTCAAAAGCATGCGGTTTACAAAAAGACCGAATATGTACAACACAACCGTGGGGACAGTGAGAAACGCGTAGTGATTGGCGGCAATACCCAGCTGAGAAACAAACCAGTAAGGCGCGGCTGAATAGTACCCGAGCAGCCCGCCGGTCATTACGGCATAACAAAGAGCATATCCCCAGAATGACGTATTTTTCAGAATTGAGAGATAATAGCCGAGCAATTCGGGAGTTGTCGGACGCGGGTCTTTATCCGAATGAAACCGGGTTTCGGGTAAGTCCCGGTAGGCTAATGCGAAATACAGAACCGATAGAATCAAGAAAAAACCGAAAATCGCGCGCCAATCGATCCAGGTCAGCAGATAACCTCCGATAATCGGGGCCAAAGCCGGCATGATGGACGCGGTGCCGCTGATCGTGCCCATAGATCGTGCCAGATACTTCCGATCGAAAACATCTGTCAGCATAGTCCTTGCAACCGGAGAAGCGCTTCCCATTCCCAGCCCTTCTAACCCTCGTCCGATTATATAGGACGGCAGATCAAAAGCCAGCATGGCTATCAAAGAACCGGCTATGCTGACCAGTATGCCGATAAGTAACGTCGGCCTGCACCCTATTTTTTGCGTAATTCCACCCCAAACCGGCTGAGAAACGGCAAAGAAAATAAAAAAGATCGTAACCGATAGTTTCACACCGCCGGGGGCGCTGTGGAAAACCTCCGACAGCTTTGGCAATGCAGGCATGGAAATCTTAATAGACATCCAGCTCAATATAATTACCGCAAATGCGAGTCCGAAAACCCACTTTTGCTCGCGTTTCGTAAATTTATTGCTCATAAAAATTATTCTCTAATAAACGCTTTGTGTTCCGCAGAAGCCGTTTTACATATAAACCCATTATGTTGCCGGTATTCCACAATATAAGGTTTTTTTAACAAAACATGGCCTTAACTCACAATTTATATCCCTTGATAAGGCGCTGGAAGGAGTTTATCACAGATACCGTTACGGAAAAAAGACGGGGCATCCTTCGACCGGGCTCAGGATGAGCGGGCGGATGGTATCCGCCGGCATAAGGGAGTGAAGCGGCTTAAGAGAATGCTCGGTACAGCAGACGTGTCGAGCGGAAATCGTAAGGCCACACTACGTGTGTAGGACTCGGAAGGAATACCGTACTATTCCAGACTTAATGCTGTTACCGTCCGTATTGCCACATAGACAGCAGGCCCAATTTCTCCCTCTCGACTGCGTTCTCTATTGAGCCTCATTACATTTGCTCTATACTTACGTTTAGTCCGGATTTATAAAAAGCACATTCCCGATCAGTCTTATATCATTGTTTATGATTAATAATCGTTAATTTCTTTTTTATGGGCGGACAGTCATGTATAATGACAAATCCACAATAAACAGGCGGATTCTTTCATGACGTCGAGGGACAAGAAACTGCTTTTCCTCATTCCTATTATTTTATTCCTTTTAACAGCGGCAACGGAAGTCTCATACGGTATCAATATCGGTATAATATTCGACGGACCCTCCGACCTAAATTCGAAGACATTAGACACTTACATGAAAGAGATTACCGACCTTACCAAGGACGAGTTCACGGTACGTTTTCCGGCGGACAAGGTCATCACGGCGGACTGGACCGAAGCAGGTGTGAGTAAAGCTATAGAGAGACAGCTGTCGGACCCCGGAGTGGATATCCTGATCACGCTCGGAATAATAGGATCAACCGAGGCTGCCCGAAGAACCGACTTCCCGAAACCGGTAATCGCACCCTGGGTCATCGAGCCCTCTCTTCTCGGTTTGACTGTAGCAGAGGACGGGGGGAGCGGCGTCAGGAATTTTTATTATCTTTCCAGGCCCCAGAGACTCGGAAAGGATATAGAAACATTTAAGGAAATAGCCGGCTTTCAAAGAATGGCGCTACTCTACATGCCGGTAGTAACCCGCCTAATTCCCGGAATCGAAAATACAGTTAACAGGATCGCGAGAGAAAACGGTATCGAAATAGTGCTCATACCCGTAACGAGGAGCGTCCAGAATACGCTCGCGTCTATCCCCCGGGACGTGCAGGCGGTCTATGTATCGCCGATCCTGAATTATACCGAAGCCGAGAAAGCGGAGCTGTACGACGGTATCATCGAAAAGAATCTCCCCAGTTTTTCGATGCTGGGGAAAAGCGAAGTGGATGAAGGCGCGCTCATGGGTCTTACTCCTGAGTTAAACCTGACCAGAGAGGCCAGACGGGCGGCTCTGGTTGTACAGAGCATACTGCTCGGCGATAACGCCGGAAATTTCCCGGTCGAGTTCAACATTGAAGAAAGGCTTATCATAAATATGGCTACGGCGCGCAGTATCAAATTCTCACCCACCTGGCAGGTATTGACGGACGCCGATTTGATAAACGACGCCGCGCCCGAGACAGGTCGCATCCTGACCCTGGAGCACGCGGTGGAGGAGTCGGTCGAGGCGAACCTGGACCTGCTCGCGGCTGACGAGTTCGTCGCCGCGGGCGCACAGGACATTAAGCTCGCGATGTCCCGGCTTCTTCCCCAGTCAGATATTTTTCTGGAAAACACATATATAGACAAGGACAGGGCCGAGGCGAGCCTCGGGACTCAGCCGCAGCGGGAGCTGAGCGCCGGAGGGAACTTGAGCCAGCTTATATATTCCGAGTCCGCATGGTCGAACGTGACTGTACAGCGGAGACTACAGGACTCGCGGGTATTCACACGGGACGAGATCAGGCTCGACATTATCGCCGCAACGGCGATTGGCTACTTGAACGTGCTCAGGGCAAAAACAATCGAGAACATACAGAAAGACAATCTCAAGCTGTCAAAATCCAATCTGGAAATAGCCAAGGTGAGACGGGATATAGGAGTGGCAAGCCCCGCCGAGGTGTTCAGGTGGGAAAGTGAAATTTCTTCAGACAGGATAGAAGTAGTCAATGCGGAGGCCGCAAGAAAAAATACCGAAATACTCGTCAACAGGCTCCTTCACAGACCCCAGGGCGAGCAGTTTACCACGGTGGAGGCGGGCCTCGACGACCCTTCCCTTCTGGTGAGCGACCCCAGACTCGACAAATACGTGGAAAACCCCGAATCATTCAAGTTGTTTATGGAGTTCATGGTCAGTCAGGGTCTGGAGCAGTCGCCCGAGATATCGAACGTGGATTCACTTATCGCGGCTCAGGACAGAATTCTTACCTCCACGAAAAGGGCGTTCTGGTCCCCCACCGTTCTCGCGTTCGGCGAAATAAGGCATTTCCTGTATGAGGGCGGCGCGGGGAGCAACGTTGACTTCGGGAACCAGCTGCCGTTTGATATTACGAGCCCTGACGACACGGAATGGGTAGTTCAGCTTCAGGCTTCATTCCCTCTTTTCAGGGGCGGAGGTAAGATCGCCGATTACAGGAAGGCGCGAAAGGAGCTATCCAGACTGCGCTATGAAAGAGACTCGACCGCGGAGAGGGTCGAGGAAGAGATAAGAACCTCTTTAAACGATGCGGGGGCGTCTTACCCGAGCATAAGGTTTTCGCTTGACGCCGCCGACGCCGCGCACAAGAACCTGGAGCTTGTGACCGATTCCTACTCGCGGGGAGTGGTATCAATCATCGATCTCCTCGACGCGCAGAACGCCGCTCTCTCGGCGGATCTAAACGCGGCGAACGCGACATACAATTTCCTTATCGATCTGATGGATGTACAGCGCGCGGCGGGCAAATTCGATTTCTTTACAACGCCGGAATATCGGGACAGGTGGTTTGAAGAGCTGGATCAATTCTACAATAAAAGAACCGGCAGCGGATCGGAGAAAGAAGCCGAGAATAAAAATACGAATGACTTACCCGGACAATAAATCCGGCAGACGGAACTGCATTCTTTTTTAATAGAAAACAATAACAAAGTAGAATAGAGAATCTTGTTGAGCCAGGCAGTGAGGAAAATATGAGAAGATTAAAAAACCTTTTATCAACGATAATCGTCGCTTCATTCGCCTTCATACTCATCTTCGCTTCGTGCAAGGGGGATAAAGGCGAGGAAACCTCGGTGCAGGTAATTAGACCCGTAAAGACGATGACTCTCGGGGGAGAGCAGGGAATCGGGAGGAGCTTTCCGGGAAAAGTGCAGGCGTCACAAAGGGTAAATTTATCGTTCCGGGTCCAGGGGCCTCTCGTCGAGTTTCCGGTGAACGAGGGAGACGAGGTAAATAAAGGGGATCTCCTCGCGAGGCTCGACCAGAGGGATTACAGGATCGCGTACGACGAGGCTTACGCTCAATACATCGAAGCGGTCGCGGATTACAACAGGTACGAGGACCTGTACGAGAGAAACGCGGTTCCGGTAGCCGATCTGGATGTAAGAAGGGCGAAACGCGACACCGCGAAGGCGCGGCTGGATTACGCCAGGGCGAACCTCGATTATACGTACCTAAGAGCCCCGTTCGACGGCTTTATAGGCGCCAAATACGTCGAGAATTTCCAGGAAGTGAGGCCCTTTGACAATATATTGAGCCTCCAGGACATAACGGAGGTTGAGATCGTAATCGACCTTCCCGAAAATGTGATCGCGAGATCGAGAGACAGGAGCGAGATGCTGAAGCTTTACGCTACGTTCCAGTCGGCGCCCGGAGAGGAGTTCCCGCTCGAGGTTAAAGAGGTGAGCGCGCAGGCCGATCCTCAAACGCAGACCTACCGCGCTACACTGAGCATGGATCAGCCCGAGGGGATTGTGGTTCTTCCGGGCATGACCGCTCAGGTGCATTACCGGGGGAGGATAGAGCAAAATGACGACGGGAGTTACTTCGTCATTCCCGCAATCGCCGTAATACCCGGAACCGGAACCGACCAGTACGTATGGGTCGTAGATCAGAACAATCAAACGGTTCATAAAAGGAAAGTAACGGTCGGCGCGGTTACGGGCGAAAAAGACATTGAAATACTAAGCGGTCTCAAAACCGGCGATATGGTCGTCATAGCCGGCATAACTCAGCTTCAGGAGGGGATGGAAGTCACGCTGCTCGATTGACAATTCTCCTTTTTAAGGTCTGACCCGGATGAAAATAGCCGAATTTTCCATAAGAAAAAACGTAATAACGATTAGCCTTACCCTGGTTATGCTGTTCGTGGGAATAAAGTCCTTTCAGAGCCTGCCACGCCTGGAGGACCCGGAATTTACGATTAAGGAAGCCGTAATACTGACCCCGTATCCCGGCGCGAGCGCCGAGGAAGTCGAGGAAGAAGTTACAAACGTAATTGAAAAAGCCGCCCAAGAGCTGGGGCAGTTAAAGCGCGTTGAATCAATGTCCTCCCGCGGACTTTCAACCGTGAAAGCCATAATAAAAGATGAATACGACAAGAACGGCTTGCCCCAGGTTTGGGACGAGCTAAGGAGGAAGGTAAACGATTATCAGACTCAATTACCGCCCGGGGCGGGTCCCTCACTTGTAAACGACGATTTCGGCGATGTCTACGGCGGGTATCTGGCAATATCCGGCGAGGGTTATACGTACGCCGAGCTAAAGGATTACGCCGACTTGCTTAAACGCGAACTGCTCCTCGTAAAGGACGTAAAGAAGATAATCCTCTACGGAGCGCAGACCGAAGCCATTTACGTCGAAATGTCCCGCCCTAAAATGGCCGCGCTCGAAATATCACAAGAGGACATATACAACGCGCTCAGAGCAAAGAACCTGCCGGTGGACGCAGGGAGGATCGATGTCGGCCCGGAGATAATTCCGATAAGCCCTACAGGGGAGTTCACCTCGGAGGAACAGTTCGGCAATCTACTCATAAGCAGCCGCGGGAGCGGCAGCCTGGTATATCTGAGGGACGTGGCGGATATAAGACGCGGTTATATAGACCCTCCGAAAAACATACTGAAATATAACGGCAAACCCGCAATCGGTCTCGCGATTTCAACAGTTCCCGGCGGAAACGTCGTAACCATGGGAGAGGGAATCGACGAGAAGGTCGAAGAGCTTGAGCCACTCGCCCCTCTGGGGATGGAGCTTGAGGTTATATCACTGCAGTCTGAATCGGTAACCAAAGCGATTAACGGATTTATAATAAACCTTCTTGAAGCCGTTGTGATTGTGATTGTCGTGCTTCTTTTCGCCATGGGTCTGAGGAGCGGACTCATTATCGGCGGAATTCTCTTTCTTACCATATGCGGTACTTTCCTGTTTATGGGGATGTGGAATATAACACTTGAGAGGATTTCGCTCGGCGCGCTCATAATAGCGCTCGGCATGCTCGTGGACAACGCAATTGTTGTCGTGGACGGCATGAAAATCAGAATGGAGCAGGGGTTGGACGCAATCGGCGCCGCAAACGAAGTGGTGGGACAGACTGCTCTCCCCCTCCTGGGCGCAACAGTCGTTGCGGTGCTCGCGTTCGCCGCGATAGGGACCTCAAAGGACAGCACCGGCGAGTACACCAGATCATTGTTTCAGGTCATATTGATTTCCCTGATGCTGAGCTGGGTCACAGCCGTGACCGTGACCCCTCTTCTATGTAAATATTTCCTGATCGGCAAGGCAAAATCCGGTAAAGGCAGGCGCGAAGAAAAAGAACCCTACTCGGGGAAATTCTTTCAAGCGTACAAGAAGCTGCTCATAGCGGCGATAAAAAACCGTTACGTTACGGTCGGCCTTGTTGTCGGAATATTCGTTGCCTCGCTAATCGGATTCGGCTTCGTGAAGACTATGTTCTTTCCCAATTCCACGAGGCCGCAGTTCTTCGTCGAATTCTACTTCCCTGAGGGATACCGCATAGAGAATACGGCGGAAGACCTGACGGAGGCCGAAGAGTATCTCTCGAACATACAAGGCGTTACGGACGTTATAACGCAGGTCGGAGGGGGCGATCCCAGATTTCTATTGACTTATGTGCCGGGTAAAAGCTCGTCCAGCTACGGGGTAATTCTGGCTTCGGTCGAAGATTACGGCGTAATAGATCCGGTTTTTCAAAAGACGCAGAACGATCTTGAAGGGCTTCTGCCGAACGCGGTCGTGAATGTAAGAAAATTTCTCCTCGGACCGGGCGAAGGGGGCAAGGTACAGCTCCGCATAAGCGGGCCCGACCGGACGGTGCTCAGAGAGCTTGCGGAAAGGGCAAAAGAAGTGCTGAGGTCCGATCCCCAGGCAAAGGCGGTAAGGGACGAATGGAAGGAGAAGATAAAGGTCGTAAGGCCCCAGCTCGAAGAAGCCCAGGCTAGCCTTTTAGGGGTTTCCAGACCGGAGGTTGCAAGGGCGTTTGAAGAGTCGTTTTCCGGGACTCAAACTGGAGTGTACAGAGACAAAAGCAGCTTTGAAGGCCAGCTGCTTCCCATTATCGCAAGAGCTCCCGATTATGAAAGACAGAATCTTGACACCATTCAGAGCCTGCTTATATGGAGCACGGCCGCGGGAAAGATGATCCCGGCAGGACAGGTTATATCCGGTTTTAGCACTGAAACGGAGGACGCGAATATCGGCAGAAGGGACCGCGTGACGATGATTAAAATACACGCCGATCCGAGAACGGAGCTGCCGAGCGAGCTTCTGGCCAGGGTTAAGCCACGGATAGAAAAAGTGCTGAACGTGGACGTCGGCGCAATAACCGGTAAGGACTTCGGCCCCGGGGATAACCCTTTTAAGGACTTCAATAATGAGGTCATTCCCATACGTGACGCCGATCAGCTGCCGATTAAAGACATGCCGGGTTATTATATCGCCTGGGGCGGAGAGGCCGAGGATTCGGCGCGCGCGCAGGCGGGACTGAAAGCCAAGCTCCCGGTATTCTTCGGACTCATGGTGCTTATTGTCGTATTCCTGTTTAATTCCGTGAGACAGCCGCTCATAATATGGCTTACCGTACCTCTATCTATAATAGGCGTTACGGTAGGACTTCTGTTATTCAGGCAGCCATTCGGTTTTATGGCGCTGCTCGGACTCTTGAGCCTGTCCGGAATGCTGATTAAAAACGCGATAGTTCTTATCGACCAGATCGACACGGAGATCAGGAGCGGTAAGGACAGGTACAGGTCGGTAGTCGATTCGGGGGTAAGCCGTTTAAACCCTGTCATGATGGCAGCCGCCACCACTATACTCGGCATGGTCCCGCTCCTTCAGGACGCGTTTTTCGTATCCATGGCGGTTACGATAATGTTCGGACTCCTTTTCGCGACCATACTCACACTTGTCGTAGTGCCAGTTCTATACACCATATTTTTCAAGATACCGACCCCTTCCGAAAAATAGCAAGGGATATGTAGCTACTTTCCGCCTTTAATCTCCAGAATTTCGGGATCGGCGCAAATGGCCCACGCCCTTGCCTGAAGTTCCCCGGCATTGCGGTTCATGTTCGTGCACTCGACAACCCATATAGATTCGTCCAACACAGGAGCGCTTCTCGTAAGAGCGGCTCTTCCCTCAGTATTGAGGAACCCGTAACATTCTCCTCCGCCGCTTATGAGTCTTGTACCCGCAGGGCATACACTTTTGGCCGAGATGCTTTTCCCCGATGCCGCAGCGACGGGCTCCGACTCGACACTTACTATTTTTATACCTTCCCTGGCGTAGGCGTCCATTGAAATTAGCCCCGCTGCCAGAACCGCAATTACTAGTGCAAACGCCGTATTCCTCATTTACTTCCTCCTGACGTGATTTTATCTATAAAATGTAACACAAAATAAAACAGGCTTTCTGTCAATGGACCCGATTCCTCACACGCTCGAAATCGTTACATGCTCGCAATGATGGTTAGACTAAAGACTCCTTCGACTGCATCCTGTGTGCGCTCAGCACGGTCGGGTATACCCCCATCCTAACCTTCCCCCTAGAAGGGGGAAGGAAATTAAAAGATTATATCCTTCGACTTGTCTCAGGATGAGCGGGCTAAACGAAGCAAGATGCATGATTCAGAATTCAGCATAAAAGACGAGATGCTGAAATAAATTCAGCATGACAAAGTTTGAAAGGCGAGATTGCCGCGGTTGCTTCGCAACCTCGCAATGACGATGCCCAAGTTAGCTGGAGCCACGGAGGGAGGTTATCACCCTTCGACTGGGCTCAGGGTGAGCGGGTTCTTTATCCGATGCCGGTGACATGCGTGGGCGCCGAAAAAAATCGTATATGAGCGCAGATTCTGCGCCTCGGGATGAGCGGGCGGATGGCATCCGCCGGCATAAGGGAGTGAAGCGGCTTGAGAGGATGCTCGCTACAGCAGACGTGTTGAGTAGGAATCGTAAAATCACACTACGTGTGCGTCGCGTCCGGATGCCGCTCCTACAGTTGTTGAGAAGCAGGGGGTCCGGAGAAATTAAATATGAGCGCAGATTCTGCGCAGTAACCGTAGAGGCGCGCAATGTGTGCATGGATCAAACCGGGGAGAATACCGTTTGTCTTAATCCAGGATTTACTATTACAGATGCGTTTCGGGTTATAATTATTATCACAACTACAAAGAGGAGCAGTGAAGTGAGAATAGTCCCGGTTATTTGTCTTATTATAATGTCGATAACATTCCTGACTTACGAAGCCTCCGCGCAAACGGGAGAATCCAGGCCTTCCAATAACCAGACCGAGAGCCAAACAGGTACGGACCCCTCCGAGCCGATCGTAAACATAGAGGAGCAGCCGTACGAGTATTACTACTGGCCGGAGGAAGACCTCAACAACTTCGGACTTTCCACGATGGAGAGCGGGGAAGGCGGCAGTACACTGGGCCGAAGCAGCGAACGAAAGAGCAACCTCGAGATCAACCCCCGTAGAGAGCCCGAGACGGAGAAGGATAAAGACGAGGGAACCACGGAAGAGGGAGAAGAAAGCCCTGAACCATCCATTTCCACTACGTCCCCTTATGAAGAGACCGGAAACGGCCCGGATTATGCCTCAAATCCGCCTTCGAGAAATCCGATCTATAAATGGGTGGACGACGAAGGGAACCTTCATATAACAAACAATATCGGGGATGTACCCTTAAAATATCAGCAGGATTATTACAACTCCCCGGACAAAACGGAATATTGAGCTTAAAGTCTGCCCCAATCATATACCGCGGCAAGACGACAGGGACTATACCTGATTTGCGAATACCGATTTAATTATCTTTACCTCCAGGCATTTCTTTTTAAAGTTCTTCGTTCCGGCACGGCCAGGAGAGGGCTCGCGCCTCGTCTTAACACCTGTTCTGTCGTGTTTCCCCTGAGGGCGTCCAGAAACCCCTGATGTCCCTGTGTGCCCATTACTACCAAGTCCGCTGAAATATCCCCGGCTACACCCAGGATCGTTTCGACTACATTACCGCCGAGCGTCAGCTTTTTCCATTCCCACGAACCGTGAGCAGGCGGATTAAAATCAGGCATTCCGGATGCATCGCCCACGTATAGAAGCGTGAAATAGCACTCGCCGCATTCGAGAAGCTGAGCGATTCTAAAAGCGGCGTTTACGGAAAGCATCGGGTCGGGCTTGTCGTCTACCGGAATCAGGATATTTTTGAGCGTCACCTTCCCCTCGTCAAGCGTAACAAAGCCGTCTTTCTTATCCTGCAGAAAAAGGGTCATTCCCCCTGATTTTCTCGATACCTTCTCCGCAACGGATTTGAAGAGCAAACTCCCGGCTCCGGTCTTTTGGCGAGTAGCGAGCACCGTCATGTCGGAAGGATGCTGATCCAGATATTGAAGAATAGAGCTTACGGTATCCTTGTGAAAACCGATTATTTTCTGATAGTAAAAACCCAGGTTCCGGAAGTCCTCCTGAGAAGAGTTTTCAGGCAGAACGTTCCACTTGACAAGCGTATCCCTTATCTTGGGGAATTCGGAGATTAATTCCTTATTTCTCTCGGGGGATACGTGGAATAAATCGAGTCTCGCCCTCGCGGCCACCGAAAGCTTGAGCGCATGGGCAAAGGCAATATCACTCGCTTCCTTGAAATCCGTCGGGTGAAAAATACTGTTGATAAAACCGCTGCCCGGCGAGCCCTGCGGAGCGCCCGCCGGTCGGGGGTTCAAGCCCGGGTTATTATTAAGAACCTTGCGCAGAGTGGTATAGGCTTCATTTAATTCCTTGATCTTATTTTCCGCGCGTGTCTTTAACCTTTCGTTATGAGCGTATTTATCGGGATGCCAGACCTGAACCAGGTCTTTGTAAGCGACTCTCAGCTCTTCATCCGTGAAATCCCTATCCAGGTCAAAGAGTTCCAGTAATTTCCCGATATTGGGTCTGCTCATAACAGAAATTCAGCGTCAGTTAAGGACATTATAGCCCCTGCCTCTCATGCAGTTCCTGTAAATGTCCTCATACCCCTTCTCGGAATCATATACCCCCTTGGCTCCGCCCGCAAGCCCGCCGACTACAGCCCCGTATGCAAGGCCTTTAACGGTATCTCCAGCTATTGTGCCTATCAGCGCCCCGGCTCCCGTTCCCACCGCTCCTCCGACCACCGTGTCCTTGGCTGTGTCTTTCCAGCCAGGCGCTCCCTGCTGGGCAATCGCCCTGCATTCCGCCTGATCCCTGTAATACGCGTCGTCGTTGCGCACACTCGCAGGGTCTATTACAGGCGTGTAAGTCTGACATCCAAGCACGGCAATTGTCGATATAATCAAGAGTATTTTTTTCAATTTATTTGCCTCCCTGATTTACTTTTAATTTGTTGATAACGAAAATGAACGCGTGGAGAATCTTACTGTTTTACCTCAACGGCAGTCTCTACGAAATCGCCTCCGATTGGCTCCATAAGCTGATAACCCATAAGGGGCGTGTAGTCTCCGAGACGATAATCGCGAACCGTCAATACGCACTTTGTGGCATTATTTTCCGGATAACAGGAATATGAAACGTTCGATCCGCTGATTTTATTGGTGTTATTTTCTACGATAACAGTTGGAATCAGTCCGAAATTATGAACATCAAAACCGCCCTTGTCATTTTTTGACACACGGAAAAGCCCGAGAAATTCAATTTCCTCAGTATCCAGAGGAGCCGCTTCCGGATTTTCAACCACCAATTTCCTGGCTTCCTCGTATATGATAGGCTGACCGCCTATGTCATTAACCCTGTCCAGGATGCTTACAGTCACTCTCTGTACCATTTGCCCGTCTTTTGTCTTGGTTATAACCCTTTGCACAGGCACTTCAAAATCTTCCCCTCCGACGCTTATCGCCTGTCCGTAATTCCTTTCCGTCCTTACAGACATCCCGTCCTCTTCGGTCTCGGTGACCAGCGTCTTGCCCGCTAAAAGGCTGTCGTACATCTGCCTGAACTCGCCTATGGTTATACCGTGCTCGGCGGCTTGCAGGCTTATGCCCGCGGAGAACGCCAATAAAAGGAAACTGAAAGTAAGAGCTATCTTTCTCATCATAACCTCCGTAAATTTATTTATAATCCACTCCCCCAAAAACCATTCTAACTACAAAAATATACCAATTCAAGCGAAACTCCAAGAGTGTAATACTCAAAACCGACTTGGAGGATCAAAGAAAAAACGGCTGTATAATAGTAAACGAAATGCAGGGACTCAATGTACCGAATCCGGACGGGGGCGCACCGAACGACGATGAACGAAGGAGATTCATTCTCCAGATTGTTCAACCGGGGCTCGCCGGACTTATGGACGGGACCGTATCGTCCCTCGCCCCGCTATTTGCGGCGGCGCTCGCTACGAAGGACAGCAAAACGGCCTTCATAGTCGGCCTCGCGACCGCCGTCGGCGCGGGTATAAGCATGGCTTTCTCGGAAGCGCTCTCGGACGACGGGAAAATCAGCGGGAGAGGAAGCCCCTGGCTAAGGGGAATAGTCGAGGGGCTTATGACATTTCTCGGAGCGATAGGGCACGCCCTCCCCTTCCTGATAAAGAAATTCGAAACAGCGCTCATCATCGCGAGCGTTGTGGTAGCGATAGAGCTCATAGCCATCGCCTACATCAGAAACAGATATATGGACACCCCGTTTTTGTCGGCCACCTTTCAGGTGATAGTAGGGGGAGTCATCGTGCTCGGAGCCGGAATACTGATCGGAAAACTTTAATTCCCGGTCTCCTTCCTGCCGAGCTTTTTCAGAACGAACCCTATCATCCTGTCCCGCCTGACGTATCCCTCCACATGCAGGTTGTCCGGGTCATCCACTATGGGGACCGATTTGAGGTCGTGCTCCCGCATCATGGACGCCACAATCGTGCTCGAATCGCCGAGCGTGGCTACAACCGGGGATTGATTCATAAAATCCGCCACTTCCGTCTCAAGCCTTACCCCCCTTTCAACCGCTCTGAATACATCCGTGCGGGTCAGAATTCCCTTGAGTTTATTGCCGTTGTCCACGACACAGCAGAAATCGAGATCTAGGTCGCTGAATTTCCCCACAGCATCCTCGAATGTTTCATGAGGGGAAAGGGTCTCGGGCAGGGGTTTTATAAAGGTACTGAGAGGCTGCCCCTGAAGTATGTCGTACGCAGCGGGTATTCTTTGCCACAAGTTGCCGCTTCGCCTCTTCACCGCATCGGCAAGGAATTCCCTGAACGGGGCGAGCGTGCCGGATATTTGCTGAAAGACCTTTTTGCCCATGACCGTGAGCTCCACATCGGACCTGGCGCGCACGGCGGAGCTTCGGTTACGGTTTTCGAGAAGCGCTATCTCTCCGAAAAAATCCCCCGGTCCGAGTATGGCCACGATACTTTCCCCGCCGTTATCGGGAGACTTCCGAACGACCTCGACTTCGCCCGACTCGATGATATAGAAGTTATTGGAAGGGTCTCCTTCTTTGAACACATAGTCCCCGGGCTGATAATGCGCCTTCGATATCCTTTCGGTCGTGTCCCCTTTCGGGTGCGCGAGGTCCCGTGAATAGAATATCTCCCATGCCCAGTCGAATCCCACCTTTAAGCGGTGGGACAGGGTCGGCAGCTTGAACAGATATACCGAGCGCCACAGAACCCAGGCGAGGAACCCCGATATCTGGAGGCCCAGAAACTCCGCCACTGCGTTATGACCCCCGATCGCGCATAACTGCCCAAGGGGTTTAAACCTGAAAGGCCTGGTCTCTTCTCCCGTCAGTACGCGCGCTATATTGTTCGCCGCCTGAGTGCCCTGGCGCTCGGCAAACTGTCCCGTAGGGGGGCTCTGAGCCTTGTCGTAATCGTTTGTAATAATGGCGCAGTCCCCTATCGCCCAGAGATTATCCCTGCCCTTTACCCTCATATCGGGCTCGGTAAGCAGCCTGCCCTTTTCCATCGGGATATCGAGCTTCCCGACCATTGCGCAAGGGGCGTTGCCGACCGTACAGACAATAGTGGCGCCGTTTATCATGCTCCCGTCGCCGAAACCCACCCCTTCAGGATTGACAAACGACACCCGCCGGTTGAGCGTCACATTAATCCCCGCCTGCTCCATTTTTATTCTCGCGAAATCGCGGAGCTTCGGGGTAACCTCCGGCAAAATCTGGTCGCGTGAATGAATGAGCGTAACCCTGATTTCTTCCTTCGGAATATTTCTGTAGTACTTATACGTATCCCGAACAAGGTCGTTTATCTCGCCCGCCACCTCTACGCCGCTGAACCCTCCTCCCACAACGACAAAAGAGAGATACCAGCGTCTGAGGTCCGCGTTGTCGGCTATTTCCGCGTTTTCCAACTGCTGCAGCACATGGTAGCGCAGCGTAATGGCGTCGCCGACCGTTTTGAGCGGAAACGCATGATCGGCCATTCCGGGTATCAGCCCCAGATTGACATCCGAGCCGCAGGCGATTACCAGGTGGTCGTAGTGCATCATGCCCTTACGGCCCCGGTCCCCGGTAAATTCCACATAGTTGTCATCCATGTTGATGCCGCTTATATCCTCCGTGCGGCAGTAAACGCCGGGCAGCATTTGCCTGAGCGGCACGGCGACAGGCTCCGGACTGATCGAAGACCCCACTACTTCTGCCAGCAGGGGTTGAAAAACCATATAATTCTCGCTGTTAAACAAAATTACATCGGCCTCTTCAGGTTTAAGCTTCCTGCGAAGCGTCCCGGCGCATTTTACACCCGCAAAACCGCCTCCGGCAATTATGATCTGTTTTTTAGGCATTGGAGCATACTCCGTGGGACAGGGTATCAAAATATTACTAAAACAGCGTTAAGGATACAGCAAGAATGAACGGGGGCATCTATCGATTACGGCCTGCCGCCGAATAATCTTCCGACCGACCAGCCGCCCGGACCCGTGATCAGGATAGTAAGGAAGACAATCATATACAGAAGGGCTCTTTCCCATACGTTGAAAGGATCGCCGCCCAGCACCACATGGTGAACGAGACCGGCTACGAGCATATTTCCGGCCGCAATAAGAGCGGACACACGGGTGAATAAGCCCAGTATTATGAGCAGAGGAAAGAGAGTCTCCGCCGATATTGCCGCGTATCCAAGCACAGCGGGAACAGGATAACCCTTTACCGCAAGTCCTTCGATAAACGGGGCAGGGTTCAGGAGCTTCGACAGGCCGTGCGCCAGTATCATAGTCGCGCTTATCGAGACGCGCAGTACGAATAGCCCCAAGTCGTTCAGGTAGCTCAAGGTGTCATCCTCCTTTAATTACTAGTTCGTGTTTTCCAGCAGCACCGGGAGCGACACCCCCGATCTTTTACCGCTGCCGTCCGTAAATACTATGAGCGTATCCAGCTCCGTCTGAGACGACTCGCGCCCCGGCAACTGTTTAACGTCGAAGGTTATCGTGGTTTTTTCATCAAGCGCCTGTGGAGTTATCTTGATATTGTCGACAACGAGCGTATTTCCCGGAACGGGATAGAGCTCAATATCAGTCACCGCGGTATCGGCATCCAGCAAAATATTCACCGCGGTTAAATTATTTTCCTTTTTAGCTGTGTTTACCTCAATATTAAAAGGTATATCTTCGTCAAATTCATTGATGGGTAACTTTGCCTTCCACTCTTTAAACAATTCAGAATTCACCTCTTTTACATCCTGTGACACGGGTAGCAGAAGCTCAAGCTCGGCCCTGCCGGGTATGCATATCTCCCTGCAGCTCACCCACGACACCTCACCCGCCAGTTTCACCTCCGAGTCAGGTGAAATCTCAAGGGGGGCGCTTACATAAGCGAACAGGAGAAGGGAGTCCTCGTATCCGTAGTCGACAATACCGCCCTCCGCCCTGAAAACGGTCGGAAGCGGCCACATTAACTCGCCTGCCTGAAACCCCTCCGGTAGCGAGAATTTAACCCTGGTGGGCAGCCCCGAATCCCCTGAATTTTTCCAGTACACGTGCCATCGGGGATCGATGTCGAGTAAAACACCCATTCTAAATGACGAACCGGGCTTAATAGCGGAAGCATCGGAAATTAACTTCGCTTCAACCGGCGAAGGAATATCCCCGGCATAAAGCCGCGGAGAGATTAAAACCGAGAACGCGATAATAAAAAACAAAACAATGCACGAATCTTTCATATAACTCCTCTGAAAACAAAAGAATAATACCAGAATCAATTTAATGCGGCCGGTAAAACCGATTTAACCCTCAATCGAACCATTTCTCAGGCGAGACCCGGACCGCCAGTACCTCCGCCCGGGCGCACAGGAGCTCTCCGGAATAGAGATCGCAGGCTACGACTGTCTTCCTGCCCTCCCTGTTTACTATTTTGCCCTTCAGAGTAACAGCCTCGTTTATCGGGGCCGGCTTGTGATAGTCGATTTTCATGGATGCCGTGACGTACCATATAAACGGCTCGCTGTTCAATTCTCTCTTCTCCTCCCGGTAGGCGTCTGCAATTGCCGTGCATATGGAGTGACAATCTATAACAGTGGCTATTATTCCGCCGTTCAGATAGTGATCGGGACCGGCCTTATGATGCCGTGACGGTATAAAACCGGAAACCGACTCGTCCCCGGACCAGTAGCTCTTCAGATGAAGTCCGTGCTCGTTTGAGCTTCCGCACCCCCAGCATTTGTTTTTCTCCCAATAATCCTGAAACGCCTTTTCGCTCAAGCCCGGTTCCTCCCCTGTAGGTCTTACGAAAAATTTTTATTTATAATATAAACCAGGATGCAAGCCGTATTGCTCCATTTGAATCCGGTATTAATACAATAACATATCTATCCGGTAATTTGTTTGTGGCGGGCTTTTCCCCCTTCAATATGGAATACCCGCGCCTCGCCACCGCCAAGAATTTCATTCAGGCTTGTGCCGGTGATGAAAATCTGACCGGTGAAATCCTGAAGGAGCCTGAACAGGAACTTTCTCCGCCCTTCGTCAAGCTCGCTGGTCACGTCGTCCAGAAGCAAAATCGGTGTCTTTCCCAGGGAATCCCTGGTGAGCTCGATCTCGGACGCCTTTAGCGCAAGGGCCAGATTTTTAGCCTCGCCCTGGGACGCGTAGAGAGACGCGTCCCTGCCGCCGATGCTGAAACCAAGGATATCCCTGTGAGGCCCTGCCGTTGTATGGCCGCGCTTTCTGTCCCTTTCAAATCTCGACCTGAGCTGCTCCCTGAACTCCCGCTCCGGATCGCTCTCTGCGCCGAAAGAACCCGCATAGTGGAAACCTACATCCGATTCCTGACCGGAAGTAGACGCATATATGCGTTTCAAATGAGGGGCGATTTTCTTTATGTAATTAATTCTCCTCGATACAACCCGCGCGCCCGTCTCGGCCAGCTTCTCGTCCCATATCTCGAGCTTCTGCGGAGTGAGGCCGGAAGTCTTCGCCAGTATAGCATTTCTTTGCATAAGTAATCTGTGATACAGCTTTAGGTCCTTCAAGTGTACGGGCTCGAGCGTGCAGACGAGGCCGTCGAGGTATCTTCTTCTCCCCTGCGGCCCTCCTTTTATGAGCTCGAGGTCGGACGGAAGGAACGAAACCACATTGTATCTGCCCAGTATCCTGGAAGTCCTGTAAATGATTTTTCCGTTCAGCTTTACCGTTTTCCGCTCGCCGCTCAGCAGTATATGGACCTCGTCAAGACCGGAGCCGGATTCGATTTCACCCTTGATCCTGCAGAGCTCCGCGCCGAAGTTGATTATTTCCTCGTGTCTCACCTGTTTGAAGGGCTTGAACATCAAAAGAAAGTGAATCGCTTCGAGCAGGTTGGTCTTGCCCTGAGCGTTATCACCGTAAACGAGATTCATTCTGTCATGAAAGATAAAGTTCTGGGCCGTATACGACCTGTAGTTCATAAGTGTCAGGGATCTAAGTTTCACGAGAGCGTTGTAAAATAAGGATTTGAAAAATTATAATAAAGAAGAAAGGTTTATTCAATCGCAAATCGGCGAACTTAAAATATCCTTGACCCAAAAATATGTGAGCGGTATCCTCTTCTAGGGACTGATATGATAGCTCTTAAGATATGCGAACTGGCAAAAAAGGACTCGGGCAAAGGCTTTGCTAGGCTTAATCCGGAAGACATGCGCGAGATAGGCGTGGGTTCCTGGGATTTGGTGCAAGTAGGCGGAAAGAGAAAAACGGTCGTGCGGGTTATGCCGCTTGAGAAATCACTCTCCGAGAAGTCCATAATACAGATGGACGGAATTACAAGAGAAAACGCCCGGGTTGATATAGACGAGCATATATTCGTTAAAAAGATAGACAACAAATCAGCCACGAAGGTGGTGCTGGCGCCCAGGAACAACGACGTTCTTTACAACGGAAACGAAAATAAATACCTGCTTGACAGGCTGGACGGATTTCCCATAACAATAGGCGATAAAATCAGGATCAAGCTCCCGGGCTCGAGGCTCGAAGATTTCAATGTCATTGGAGTAATCCCCTCAAACTCGGTTATTATCCGGGCTTCAACAAAGCTCGATATAAGAAAGAGGCCCAAGGGAAAGTTCGACAGCTCGAGGGTAAGCTACGACGATATAGGCGGCTTGAGGGACCAGATAAACAAGGTAAAGGAAATTGTTGAATTGCCGCTCAGATACCCTCAGCTGTTCGACAAGCTCGGAATTAACCCTCCGAGAGGTATACTCCTCGTGGGACCGCCAGGCAGCGGTAAAACCCTTCTGGCTAAAGCCGTAGCTCATGAAACGAATGCGAATTTTCAGGTGATAAACGGCCCCGAGATAATGCACAAATTTTACGGTGAAAGCGAAGCCAGGCTAAGGGACATTTTTGAGATTGCGACCAGAAACCAGCCTTCTATAATTTTCCTCGATGAGCTCGACGCTATCGCGCCAAAACGGGAGAAGGTCTCGGGCGATGTCGAAAAGAGGATAGTAGCCCAGCTGCTCTCGCTAATGGACGGCCTGAGGCACAGGGGGAACATAGTCGTAATAGGAGCCACAAATCTCCCCTCCGCGCTCGACCCCGCGCTCAGAAGGCCGGGGAGGTTCGACAGGGAAGTAAGCCTGGACGTGCCCGACCGTAACGGACGTTTACAGATACTCGAGGTCCATAGCAGGGGGATGCCTCTTTCAGAGGACATCGACCTCGAACGGCTCGCGGATTTGACCCACGGGTTCGTGGGGGCGGACATAGAGAACCTCTGCCGTGAAGCCGCCATGAAATCACTCCGAAAATCCCTTCCCGATTACGAGGACGAAGAAGAGGAGATATTTGAAAACAACGGGAACCTCGCACCGATCAAGGTGGAGATGAACGACTTCATGGAAGCGCTCAAGGAAGTCGAGCCCTCGGCCATAAGGGAGATATTCGTCGAGATCTCCAAGGTTACCTGGGATGATATCGGGGGGCTGAAGGAAATAAAGGACAAGCTCATTGAGGCCGTAATATGGCCGTTTATTCACAAGGACCTTTTTGAGATAACGGATACGAAGGCGCCTACGGGGATACTTCTTTGCGGCCCGCCGGGCACGGGGAAAACACTTCTGGCCAAGGCGCTCGCAAACCAGAGCGGAGCGAACTTTATCTCCGTCAAGGGAGCCGAACTGCTTTCAAAATATGTCGGTGAATCCGAGCACGCGGTCAGGGAGGTGTTCAAGAAAGCGAAACAGGTCGCCCCCTGCATAGTATTCTTCGATGAAATAGACGCCCTTGCCCCTCACCGCAGAGAGACCGACGGGACCCGTGTTTCGGAGAGGGTAGTAAGCCAGCTGCTGACGGAGATGGACGGAGTGGAGGACCTGAGGGAGGTGCTCGTGCTGGCGGCTACGAACAGGATAGACATAGTTGACCATGCGCTTCTGCGCTCGGGCAGGTTCGACCTTATACTCAACATTCCCTATCCGGACGAGGAAGAACGCCACGAGATACTCAAGATTCATACGCGCGGAAAACCGATGGGAAGAGACGCAAGGCTGAGGGGGGTCGCCTCCGAAACAGACGGGCTTTCGGGAGCCGACATAGAACTCCTCTGTCAGAGGGCCTCTATAATAGCGATAAGGGAACACCTGAGCAACAGGAAGAAAAAATTAAAGATAACCGAACGGCACTTTTCCGAGGCGCTTAAAGAAATAAAAAGCAAAATCATAGCGAACGTAGAACTTAAAAACGAGCGCGCGGAATAGCTAATTCCCTGTGAACCAAACTGTCCTCTACATCTTTTCGTTTATACTGGGTGCGGTAACAGGAAGTTTTCTCAATGTCTGCATTTACAGACTGCCGCGCGAGGAATCCATAGCGTACCCCCCGTCTCACTGCACATCCTGCGGTGAAAGGATCAAATTTTATCATAACATTCCCATACTGAGCTATTTATTTCTAGGCGGGAAATGCTCCTGCTGCGAATCCCGCATATCCATCCGGTATCCGATCGTAGAGATTCTCTCGGGACTGCTTTTTCCTGCCGTATTATGGAAATTCGGAATCTCCATCGAAACCCTCTTCTATCTGATTTTCATATTCGCACTTATCGTGATCGCCTTCATAGACCTTAAACACATGATTATACCGAACGTTATCACCATTCCGGGGATCATAGCTGGCCTCATTTTTAACGGTCTCATAACGGACTGGCGGAGGAGCCGGCAGCTCATGGAAATTATCGAGTTTAACCTCGGAGACTTCTTCGGAATACTGAACGAAGTGCCGTTTCTGGACTCGGTATTCGGTGTAATTCTGGGAGGGGGCCTCCTCTACATTATAGCCCTCCTCTATCTCGCTCTGAGAAAAAGGGAAGGAATGGGAATGGGCGATGTTAAGCTTCTTGCGATGATCGGCGCATTTTTAGGCGTGGAAGGCGTAATATTCGTAATGCTGGTGAGCTCGATTATAGGGACCGTTTCCGGACTGACCGTTATAGCCTTTAAGAAAGGGGACCTGAGATACGCCCTGCCCTTCGGCCCCTTTTTGTCCCTGGCCGCCGTAATTTTTGTCTTCACGGGCGGCTTCAGTCTGAGGATTTAGTTACCACTCCTCAAAAAAAAGACCTACAATTACATAGGAGACGGACTCGCTTTCGTCCCCTAATTCTACATCCGGCAGTATCATACGGGTAAAATGCGACAGACAGGCTTAAGAGCAGAAGTACTTGTAAATATTCTTTTTATTACGGCGGTCGCCATGTTTCTTATCGGCATAATCGCATTTAAAGTGACTGAAAGATTCGCGCTTCAGGGAAAGATAGACAGCGTCAAGTCAATTGTCACGGCGCTAGAGAATTCCTACCTCGAGAAAAATGACATAGACGGAGGAATAGGATTTCTGAAAAAGGTGCTGGATCCCGGAGCCTGGGGCGCCGTTGCAATCGGAGATGAGAGATTATCCTTCAGCACATCAGAAGCCGCCGGTAAAGAGAGCAGGAGCGACCCGCTTATTCTTGAGGCCGGGAGAGCGGGTCACGCGGTTTTCGATATAGAGGGCGTTAACATACCTCCATTCTCCAGTTACCGGGGAATTAAAATCGCGGCACCCATCCGAGTATCCGGAAAAAAGGACGGCGCCCTGCTCATATACCAGCCTCTTTCCTCACTCGGGGAGAGTATAGTTCTGGGGCAGAGGCTCATTGCTCTGTGGATAATACTGTTCCTGATTATTATAGCGCTCTTCGGTTTTTACATACTTTCGAGAAGGATTATCAGGCCGGTTCATGAACTCATCAGAACCGCCGAGTCGATCGGGGCCGGAAAGTTCCCCGAGAGCGCCGACGTCGGCAGAGTGAGGGAAATAAATCAGCTCCATTCCGCGCTCAGGAATATGTACGACGAAATAGAGAGCGGGAAAAAAGAGCTCAGGAATAAGATCAAGGAGCTTGAAGAAGCGAACGCGGAGCTGAGATCAACCCAGAGAGAGCTTATCGAAGCGGAAAAACTCGCTTCGCTGGGACAGCTGTCCGCCGGCGTTGCGCATGAAATCGGAAACCCCCTGTCGGCCATAAACGGATATGTGGACGTGATGAAAAGGTCGTCACGAACAGACGAGGACAAAAAAACCGATTTTCTGAACGAGATCAAGAGGGAAGTGGACAGGGTGGACAGGATCATAAGAACACTGCTCGACTACTCGCGTCCCAAGAAACTGGCGCCTCAAACGCTAAGCGTAAACCAGGTAATAAGGGACACAGTCGATATATTGAACAGCCAGGGAGTTTTGAAAAGGATTTCAGTCAGGTTTCAGCTTGAAGAGGATATCCCTCTCATCGAAGCCGACCCCAATCAGCTGTCTCAGGTGATAATAAATCTAATTCTGAACTCCAGGGACGCTATAGCCGATTCGGGAGAAATAACGATTTCCACACAAAGCCGCCCGGACTCGACTGTGCTTATCAATATAACGGACAACGGAGCGGGAATAGCGGAGGAGATCAGGAGCAAAATATTCGATCCGTTTTTTACAACCAAGGAGCCGGGACACGGGACGGGTCTCGGTCTGTCGGTTTCAGCGAGAATAGTCGAGACATACGGCGGCAAAATCAGTGTAGACAGTAAAGAAGGGCAAGGTTCCGCCTTTAAAATTATTTTTCCCAGGGCAAAGGATTATAAAAATGCAGAAAATTTTGGTAATTGACGACGAGAGAGGAATAAGGGAATCGCTTACGCTCATACTTCAGATGGAGGGGTATGGAGTTGACAGCGCAGAGGACGCGAGGGCGGCCATCGACCTTATCGCTTCGGGAAAACTGTACGACTTTATAATCTGCGATATAAAACTTCCCGGAATGAGCGGAATAGAATTCCTGCAACAGCCGGAGTGCCGGGATATCGACTCAATCGTCATTATGATCTCGGCTTACGGATCAATAGAAAGCTCCATCGAGGCCATAAAGAGGGGAGCCGCGGATTATATAAACAAACCGATTAACTCCGAAGAACTGATTCTGAGGATGCACATGGCCCGGGAGAGACACCGGCTGAGGGCGGCAAACAGCTATCTGAGAAAAGAGCTCGGAACAGAAAATACTTTCACGGACATCGTACACTCAAGCAGGGCAATTGACGAAGTGATCGAGCTTTCGAGCAAGGCGTCCCGTTTCAAAACAACGGTTTTGATTACAGGCGAAAGCGGGACCGGGAAGGAGCTGGTCGCAAAGGCGATTCATAACCAAAGCGACAGAAAGGATGCTAATTTTGTCGCCGTAAATTGCGCGGCCATACCGGAACCCCTTATGGAAAGCGAGCTTTTCGGGTACGCCAAAGGGGCCTTTACAGGGGCGAACAGCTCGAAGAGGGGTTTAATCGAGGAAGCGCACGGGGGGACGTTGTTCCTCGATGAGATAGGCGAGTTCCCACAGGTCCTCCAGCCGAAGCTCTTGAGAGTGCTTCAGGAAGAGGAAATCAGAAGGCTCGGAGATAACAAATTAATAAATATAGACGTGAGGGTTATAACCGCAACTTCACGCGATCTGAGGCAGGACGTCACAAGCGGAAGATTCAGAGACGACCTCTTCTACAGGCTAAACGTATTTCCAATCTTTATACCGCCTTTGAGGGAGAGGAAAGAGGACATTCCACTTCTGGTAGGACATTTCATAGACAAATACAGGCGCCAGATAAATCCCCGTATCAGGCATGTATCACCCGAGGCCATGGCGGAGCTCACCCGTTACGAGTGGCCGGGAAACGTGAGGGAACTGGAGAACATAATTGAAAGGGCTATGATACTCTCGGATTCGGATATAATACAAAAGGTCGAACCGGCCGGAAGCAGACCCCCAAACAGCACAGAGCTTCAGGGATTGCTGAATAATTTCTCATTCGACGAGGCAAAGCAAATGGTCGAAAACGCCTTTATAGACAGAGCGCTTTCCGAGACCGGCGGCAACCGCACGAGGGCCGCTAAAACCCTCGGTATCAGCAGACGCTCGCTCCTGTACAAGCTAAAGCAGAAGGAAGAATCGTGAGGGAAGATTTAACTTTCGGAGTAATCACCGCTCATACTGTAAATCCAACAGCGATCATGGTTAAATACTCTTATGAAAAAACGTATCGTTGTCATAGGCGGAGGCATAACCGGACTGAGCGCCGCCCACCGGCTTACGGAATTAAGCAACGAGAAAAATTTAGACCTAGATGTAGCGCTGCTTGAAAAGACCGGTGTTCTCGGAGGCGTTATATCGACTATTGAGAGAGACGGCTTTTTGATTGAAGAGGGACCCGATTCGTTCATCACTACAAAACCGTGGGCTCTCAACTTGTCCAACCGGCTCGGTCTGGCGGGAGAGATTATCGAAACGAACGACGAGAAGAGACGCACCTTCGTTCTTCTCGACGGGAAATTAGCGCCTCTGCCCGAAGGGTTCATCATGCTCGCACCGACCCGCATCTATCCTTTCCTGACGACACCCCTTTTTTCCTGGAAGGGTAAAGCGCGTATGCTGATGGACCTATTTATAGCAAGGAGGCAGCAAAGCGACGAGAGCCTCGCTTCTTTTGTAAGGAGACGTCTGGGCAGAGAGGCGCTAGAGCGCGTAGCTCAGCCCATGATAAGCGGGGTGTATACGGCTGATCCCGAGAAACTGAGCCTGAGGGCGACAATGCCCCAATTCCTTGAAATGGAGGAGAGGTACGGGAGCGTTATAAAGGGGATGTATCACAGCTACAAAAAGAGGGGGGAAGGCGTTAAGAGGGAAAGCGGGGCGCGCTACAGCCTGTTTCTGTCCTACAGAGAAGGCATGCGTACTCTCGTGGACGCCCTCGGAAAGAGCCTGCCTGACGGATCGGTCAGGTTAAATCAGACGGTTAATTCACTCCGGCCCGTCGAAGGCGGCTGGGAGGTCTCGACAGAAGAGACGGTCTATCAAGCCTCGGGGGTAGTCCTAGCCACGCCTTCCTTCGCGGCGGCCCGGCTCCTTAAAGCGTTCGACGAGCCGTGCGCCTCTCTCTTATCCGATATCGAATACGCTTCGTCCGCAGTTGTCATACTGGCCTATAAGAAAGAGGATTTATCGAATTACGCCCACGGGTTCGGATTCGTGGTGCCCACGATAGAGAGGAGCGGCCTGATAGCCTGCTCTTTCAGCAGCGAGAAATTTTCAGGCCGGGCTCCCGAGGGATACATTGTTCTCCGCGCGTTCGTCGGAGGAGCGATCAATCCTGAAAAGCTCCTGTTATCGGATTCGGAAATGATCGATATGGTCGAAAGGGAGTTAGGGGTTATATTGGGAATAAATTCCAGGCCTTTATTTACTATTGTCAGGAGATACCCGGACGCCATGCCGCAATACCTTGTGGGGCATCTGGAGCTTCTCGACCGCATAAAAGAAGAATTAGCGAAGCACAGAGGACTGGAGATAGCGGGCAACGCTTACGAAGGAATCGGAATACCGGACTGCGTCAACTCCGGGGAGCGCGCCGCTGAAAGAGTGCTGGAGACAATTCAACGGGACTCCGGCTTATGAAAAACGATTCAGGTTCGGCAGCTCCGGGTCTCATTCATGCTGAGCGTGAAGCCGGTTTCTTTTGAAAAGCCAGACGTAGATTTTCCTTACGGCGAAGAAGAGAATCGCAACTACCAGCAGAGCCGCAAGAACCGGGACGGCAATCGCCAGAACCGACATAACCAGAGAGCCCCCGGCCTCTGCGGTCGAAACCAGGGGATTTCCGAGTCCCCCCGTTGTCGCCGTCGACGCAATACGCGTAATGCTCGTGAATCCCTGAACAGTACCCGCCACGCCTCCTCCTACAATTACCGCAAGCGCCCACTGCAAGAAAGGGCTCATTTCCGAAACGGCGGATGCCATAACTATAGTGCCCGCCACAGTAGCCGCAGGGATAGCGATCGTGTCCAGAAGATTATCCACTATGGGTATATAGTAAGCCGCAATCTCGAACAGGGTGCCTATTGCGAACGCCGCAAGGGCCGGATAAGTGCCTATCCACTCGAACTCGGGCGCAAGCGTAAGTTGTCCTGAAAGTGTCGCAATGCTCATTACGAGAAGGGGAACGAAAATCCTGAATCCGCACGCCGCGCTCAGCCCCACCCCGACAAAGATGCTCAATAGTGTTTCCATGTCCCGCACCTCCAAACTATAGTATATGAAGCGGGTTACGTCTTAGCAAGCACTATTTTATAACCCTGGCGGGCCGCTCGCTTTCGATTCAGGAACCGGATTTATTTTTCTCTATATTTATTATTTTGACTTTATAGTGAAGCGTGTGCCCCGCGAGCGGATGGTTGTAGCTTATTTTAATCTTATCGTCCTGCACCTGAACGACGTGACAATTCCCGTGAGGCGTTTTGAGAATCATTCCCGCTTCAGGGGTAATATCCGTGTCGTCGAACAATTTTGCCTCTACGGTATGCACCAACTCCGGATTCTCGACTCCGTATCCATTTTCAGGCGATACCGTGAATTCTTTTTCCTGATCCGCCTCCATCCCCAGTAGTCCTTCCTCCAGACCCTTTACCAGACTTCCCGAGCCGATTTCGACGGCAAACGGCTCTTCATCGAAAGTACGAAAAGTGGAGCCGTCTTCAATTTTTCCCTCATAATTGAATGTAACGGTATCGCCAGTCTCGATTCCCTTACTCATATGGAACCTCCGTATGAAATAATTCCTGCTTAAAGTTATTTACCCGGAAAAGGGTGAATCTAACTTAAATCTTGATTAGATAAGCTGCCCAAACGGATTATATAAGCAGACACCTGAGATAATAACATCTAGCGCAGGGAATTTCGAGTTTAGAATAACTGAAAAATCCAGTGGTTGGGCATCTAGAATTTCGTAGTGAAAATACCAATACACCACTAGTTAACACAGGTTACCCCGATAAAGTCCAATCCGCTCCTTAAGAAATTGTTTCCGTAAATTAAGAATAATGCTGTTTTTCAGGCAGGCTGTGTATTATCTTGAAAAGTAAAATGCAGATACCAGGTCATCAGGACGCTGAGCACCGCTGCCTAGTTAATAGTTTCAAATCATCTTGTGCTTGACGAAAAGGGAGCAGTACACGTATACACCCCATCCTGACCTTCCCCCTGAAGGGAATAAAAACAAAGGAAAATTTTTCAAAGTCGGGATTCTGAAAGATTTTGATTAAGGGAAGTATGTCCCGGAAACATTCACTTAAGTGAAATATTTCTCAGACTGACGGGGAGGAATGCGCCCTTCGATCGGACTCGGGACGGGCGGGGTTTATAAGATAAGATATGGTTGGAAACGGGATAGTATTCGTTCCCGGAGGTCGGCTAAACTAAAAAGCCCCTTTACTTCTTAAACGGGGTCGATGCAGGTGAAATTCCGGTTAATCCCGGATTTAAGATATTTCAGTTTTACTTTGAATCTTGCCCACTACCAAACATCTGATTTCTTGATAAGAAAGGGCCTTTTATTTATACTTCATGATTAAATCCATACACAGGGGAGTAACTTAGAAATGAAGCTGAAAGATAAAGTAGCTCTTATTACGGGGGGAAGTCTGGGGCTGGGAAAAGCAACCGCGTTATTATTCGCGGAGGAAGGGGCCAAAGTGGTCATCACGGGCAGGACGGAAAAGACGCTTCAGGCAGTGGTAGAAGAGGCCAAAAAGAAAGGTCTTGATATGGACTATCTGGTAAGCGATGTATCGAAGGAAAGCGATTGTAAAGAGGCCGCGGATTACACGATTAATAAATATGGAAAGATCGATATCCTGTTTAATAATGCGGGCATTCTTTTTACAGGGTCAACACACGAAACGGAGACCGAAGCATGGGAAAACATCTTTAACATAAACGTGAAGGGAACATTCTTTATGTCCAAGTTCACGATCCCGCACATGCTCGAGAAGGGTTACGGATGCATTGTGAATAATTCCTCTGTGCTTGGCCTGAAAGCCGTTCCCGGAGTAGCCGCCTACAACGCTACCAAGGGCGCGGTAACTCAGCTCACCAGAAGCATGGCGCTTGAGTACGCCGAGCAGGGAATACGCGTGAACGCGATATGCCCCGGCACTATTGAGACACCCATGGTTGACGGACTGCTAGACTCAATGCCGGACAGGGGAGGAGCGGAAGAGTTGTTCAAATCCTTTCATCCGATGGGGAGATTCGGCACGGCGGATGAAATTGCACATTCGGTATTATTCCTGTGCGACGATAATGTGGGATTCATGACCGGCAACATGCTTTCGGTTGACGGCGGATGGATCGCCAAGTAGGAGTATTACTTAAAGCACAGCTTTAAAAAGTTGAATCAATTGTCCGGATCTACTGGACATTTATTTCCGAGTCGGGTTAAATATTTATCGAATGCAGAAAGAATATTCCATTAAAGGAGGGGGAGGATGAAAATTATTAAATCCCTTGCACTAGCTTTAACGATTTCCCTCGGCCTGTTCACGATGAACAGCCATGCATTAAGCCAGTATTTTCCGCTTACACCCTCGCAGAAGCATTTCACCACAATCATTTCGCAGTTAAAGACTTTCAGGGCCGTCGAATGGGAATCTCCCGTTTCCATGTGGGTGCAGATACCATCCAGCCAGAGCGGAAGAGCGGCGGAGCTTGCCAACACTATAGAAGACAGGGCAAGAGGAGCGCTTATGCAGCCTTTCTGCGTTCACATATACGCAAGCAAGAATGATGAACTGGCCAAGTCCTGCGTGTACTGAGCCGGATTTTCAAATCTTTACCACCGCGCCCGCCTGACTGGTTAGGATGATGGAAACAGTCGGGTGGCCAGAGTTTCGGGCGGGCCGGCAATTACCTGCAGGAACGAATCCGTAACATTCCACGCCGGTTATGATGAGGAGAAGCGAAGAAGCAGTAATGGTGAAGCCGTGGCACCGGCAGAGTCCCTTCTTGTGGAGACCTGCGGATAAACAAGCCCCGGTAATTAATATCCCGGTTAAAATAAAATGTTCCCCTATACATATATTTTAATTGTGAACGCTCTCAGGAAACGTATTCCTAGCTGTGACTACGATCGACAAAGGGGATCGATATGGAAAGCTCGTCTCTGTTATTTCCCTGATTCACGTTAATTTCTATGTTGGATAAATTGAACTGCGGGTACTTCTCAAATATCTGGATAAGATCCTTCTGCAGCGTGTCCGTAAAATTGGTAGGAAGATCCTTCCTTTCGTATGAGAGAACCATTCTGAGTCTTTCTTTCGCCAGATTAGCAGATTTTTTTCGTCTGAAGAAATCGAGTAATGACATAGATCAACCCCCTAAGAGTCTGCTTAGAAATCCTTTTCTATCATCCAGTTCGGTAAACGGCACATCCTCACCGAGCAGTCTTCTCGCTATATTCATCAGGGCATGTCCGGCGTTTGAATTGTCAGATAATACTATCGGCTCGCCCTTGTTGGTGTAATCCACCATTTTTTCCTCATCGGGGATTATCCCTATCTTTTTTATACGCAATACCTCTTCGATATCTTCAACCGACAGCATTTCGCCTTTCTTTACCTGATGCGGCCTTATCCTGTTTACGATCAGATTGAGCTTATCTATACCCATTGACTCAAGAAGCCCTATAACCCTGTCGGCGTCCCTTACCGAGGAGACCTCCGGGTTAACAACTACGAGCGCTTCCTGCGCAGGAGCGGCCGCGGTCCTGAAACCTCCCTCTATTCCGGCCGGGGAGTCGATGAATATAAAATCAAAATTAAATGTAATTCTTTCCACTATCGCAATGAGCTGCTCTCCGCTGACGGCTTCCTTGTTTTTCGTCTGCGCGGCGGGCAAAAGATAAAGCGACTCGCTTCTTTTGTCCTTAACAAAAGCCTTCTCAGGCGGTATTACACCCTCGACGACGTCCACGATATCGTAAACAATCCTGTTCTCCAAACCCAAAATCATGTCAAGATTTCGGAGTCCGATGTCCGCATCAATCGTTAAAACCCTGCTGCCCGTGGAAGCCAGAGCCGCGGCGAGGTTTGCCGTTACAGTTGTCTTCCCTACCCCTCCCTTTCCCGATGTAACTACAATTACTTTAGACATAACTTACTTACCCCTCAGCTTCTAATTTTTTCGATTAACATCTGATTGTTTCTGATATAGGCCTTTTCAGGGTACTCAGGGTCTTCGGATTCGTCAGGAGACCTCGTTATCCACCTGGCAATCCTTAACTGTTGAGGCTTCAGTTTAAGGGCAATCACTACAGCGCTGTCGTCCCCTCCCGCACCCGCATGAACGATACCGCTTAACGTGCCCATCACGATGATGTTCCCGGATGCGGTGACATAAGAGCCGGGATTTACATCCCCTATTATCAGCACATCGCCGTCGTGCTCAACATTTTGCCCACTTCTCAAATTCTTGTTTATAACCTTTACGGTACGGCTTTCCTGTCCGGGCAGAGGAGGCGCGTTTTCTGACTTCTTGTCCAGCTTGAGAGAGGGTTTGTAGCCCAGGAAGCGGGTTTCGGAATCCCTGACGGCGTCTTCTATCTTTTTCCTGTTTTCATCGGATATATTAGCGCTTTCAAAATCGATCACTGTCAATGAACCTTTGAAAAAGTCGCTGCTCAGCTTTGCCTTTATCTCTGCGATATTCTCATCAACAGACAAATTTTCGTCCAATTTTACAAGCAAGGCCGGCACCGTCATGCCCTTAACCACTATTCCCATATAATTTCTCTGTGTAAGAAATAAAAAGGCCCCATCCCCACACAACAAATTATCATATGTTGAATAACAACACAAGCAGGATTTCGACAAACCCGAATCGGCTCGGAATTACTATCCAGAACAGGTGTCTATCTCGGGCAGCGGGATTTTAAGACGCTATAAATCGACCCCGGATCGAGTGTATTCGAGTAGTCTATATTATTTCGATGCGTCTCGGAAATCCGCCTATCGTATCTTATTTTACGATAAATATTTTTAACCATCCATAACTCAGGTATAGTGATTCAGATTTTAAGGGACATTCGATATTAATTCGATTTCCGGACAAGGGGAAACCATGAAAAAAGCCTTTAAAGCGGGATTGTCAATAATATTAGTAATCGTGACAGTAGCTTTTCTGTTTCGCGCGAATTCAACCGGGGCGGCGGATGAGACGGGTCAATGCTCGTCCGCGACAAAGGATGTTTCAGAAGACTCGACACTGGCTACAGCGTCTTTTTTCGCCAATGAGAGAAACAAGCCCGGATCTATAAAGTACGAATCATCGTCAATGCTGGAAAAAGCGGAGAAAAACCTGTCCGGCGGGGATAAACCGGAGGACTTATGCCCATCGGGGTGTCGGTTGGCCGAGAAGCCTGATATCGTCTTTAAATCCATACCGAACAAGTTCGTGACCGATTACCCGGACTACGATAAGTGCCAGGAATTATTGAATAAAACCGAGAAGAATCCTTTTAGCTATAACAAGCAGTTCAGCTCTATGGGGGAAGTAGAGGACTGGTTTGCCGACTTCTCCAGAGGCAAGGGGACCGACGGTGAGGACCTTTATAAAAGGTGTGACGGCAGCTGCAGCCCTCAGTACACATTCATCATAACCGAGGAAGGAAACGGATTGAAGCTGGACGCCTCTGTAGTATGCGGTCATGAAAGGGACAAGGACGACAACCGGTACAGGTTGTCTTACAGCTACCGCTGGACCTGTGAGAGTAAATAATTTTAAATGTCCGGCCCGAACCGACCGAGTATTTTCGCATAATCACATAGAACGAGTAGAGATGCATTTTCAGAAGTTACCCAAGTTTTCACATACTCAATATAAAAGGTTGATATATTTCCTTGAGATTTAATTAATCAGCCCTCATAGTCATGAATCGTCGCGTCCGGTAAAATAGATAACCGGATTCGATAATTTCCTGATAATCCGATTTCTTTAATGCCGTCTGAAACAGTATCAATATATGAGCCGGGATAAATTTCTCATCGTAAAAGGCGTGGCCGGGTTAGGCAATCGAATGCTCGTAGCTCTGACCGGAATTCTGTACGCGCGTCTTAGCGACAGGAGATTAATCGTGGACTGGAGCGACTCTACATACTCAAATAACGGCTTCAACGCGTTTCCTCAATTCTTTCTCTGTGAATCAAGCGGCTCAATGGATGAAATTCCGGCAACAGGCACCGTATGCCCGTCAGTCTGGCAAAACCGACTAAATGAGTCTGTAGCCACTATGCGAAGAGACCATAACAGTATCAAGGAATTCAGGCAAAAAACCTCAATAGATTTAAGGAGGCTCGATTATGACGAAGATATTTTGGTAATGTGGTCCTACCACGAACATGTAAACCTTCTGAGGAGCCATTTTAAGGGTTCTTACGATGAGTTAATACAGATGAGCAAGGAAGAGATTTTAAGGATGTTACTGCGGGAAGACCTTTTACTTCAACCACGGATTCATAACATGGTCACAAATTTAAAAAACAAAAAATTCAGAGGGAAAACTGTCGGCGTACACATCCGTTACTCGGATTACAGGGCTAGTCTGTTTCCAATACTTGATAAACTCAACACTCTTTTGAAACACGAAACCAACCTGCAGATATTCCTTGCAACCGATAATATCCAGATCAAAAAAATGTTCGAAGAGAATTACCCGGGAGTTATTACAACCCCGCATTGGTACCCGGGACCGGGATCACGCATTCACGACAATAGAAACTGTCCGGATCCAATGACGAGCGGTGTCGAATCACTCATTGATTTATACCTGCTTGCAGAATGTGATTATCTTATTATCGATTCCAGCTCTTCCTTTTCCTATATAACAAGCTTCCTTACGAACACAGATGCATCAAAGATATTCGATGTGTCAAAAGGAAGGAAAGTACCCAGCATATTAAGACGATTCTCCTGGAGAGTTATGTTGATGCTGGGGCTATATTCCTGGGGACTGAACTTGCTTAGCAAGATTGTAAGGACATATAATAAACTCTTTAGGCGAACATAGCTAACTGCGCCCTTATAGCGGGGAATCGGCTGCAACAATTAGGCGTTACCGTGTGACATTCAGGAGTCTTTTTATCCGTTGATTTACCCGGAATCTATAATATAATAATTCCCCTAAGCCGACGTAGCTCAGCGGTAGAGCAGCTCACTCGTAATGAGCAGGTCTGGAGTTCAAATCTCCACGTCGGCTCCATATTACAATTAGCGCCAAGTCGAATTGTGAATTATAAACGGACTGATTAATAGGTTCGGGAGATGAAAAGAGCAATCGACTTGCTGCTCCAAACTCCGAACCTTTTTTATTATCCATTAACATAGTTTTTATCAACGTAACACCAGGCCCAGTCTTCCCCGGGTTCGAGAGACTTCACAATAGGATGGCCTGTTTCGTGATGATGTCCGAGCGCGTGCTTGTTTTTAGAAGACTCGCAGCATCCCGTGTGCCCGCACGTCATGCAAATCCTGAGGTGCACCCATCTGTCGCCGGTTTTGATACATTCCTCACACCCCGCCGCACTCGGAACTACAGCTCTCATTTTATCGGCATGTTTGCATTTGGCGGGATCGATATCAGAAGGAGGTTGTACAAACTCCTCGGTGTTAATATAGGGTGCGTCTCTCACTGCTGAATCTTGAATTTCCGCCGAGTCCGCGAGTTCTAAATCAGGCGAGCTTAATAGAGAGGAAAATTCATAGAAGCTTTGTGCGGATCCCGAAAAAAGTATCTGATCATTCAGTTCAAAGAAGAGGTCCGGAGCCGGGTTTATTTTTTCCCCGTCACGCTTGATCTCTTCAAGCGTAATTCCGTAATCTTCGAGATTTAAATCGCGTATAGCTTTACCCGCAATCGGCGTATCCGGTTTGATAATGACCCTCCGAGTATCGAGGCAGTCTTCATTTAAATTCTCACAAGTTATTTTGTTCTTACCAGACAGCTCCGTTTCATCCAGACCAGCATAATTATCGCCCCGCATGGTTTCTATGTGCCTTTCGATCTCCTCCAGAGGAAGCTGGTAATCATGCAGAATACTCACGATTAGCTGAACGATGCTTTCGAGCTCTTCCGGAATGACCACGCTTGCCCCTGCCCTCTTTAGGTCGTCCATATCCTCAGCGTACCGGGTTCTTACGAGTATCAGCATAGTCGGATTGAGATTATGGGCGACGGAGGAAATCCGGTGCGCCATCGAAGGCTCATCGTCGGGAATAATGAGCATCTTCGCGTAGCGTATTCCGGCTAAATCCAGAATATGATATTTGCTTGCGTCCCCGCGTATGACCGGAAACCCCTGAGACTCAGCCTCGTTGGCGCCTAGAGGGCTTAGCGTCGTTATAATATAAGGAATTCCGGAGTTCGACAGAACTCGCACCAGTTTTCTGGCGCATTTTCCGTAACCGGCCACTATCACATGGTTTTGAAGATCGGGAAGATTGTCCTGATTGAGTTGAAATTCCTTTTCCAACGCGCCTTTTTCGTCGGCCATATCGCCCATCCGGCCTTTTAGCTTCATACCTAACTGAGTTAGAAACGGAGTCAGGATCATCAATATTACGGTTGAAGCGATGAATATTTGAGAGCCCGTCTCGGCCATTCCGGCAGGGAACATCCCTACTTCCCTTCCCGCGCGTTCAAGAACAAAGGAGAACTCCCCGATCTGAGCGAGCATCAGCCCCGAGGCAACCGCAACCGGTATTTTGTAGCCGAGAGATACGGCGCTTACACCTGTAGTAAGGACCTTGATTAGAAGAACGACAAAAACTATCAAGGCAATCATGACGAAATTGTCGAGGAAGAAAGTAATATCAAGGAGCATTCCTACGGAGACAAAAAAAGTCGCGCTGAAAAGTGTCTGGAGAGGCAGTATTTCGCTCATGGCATTCTGGGAAAACCTGCTCTCGCTTACGACCAGACCGGCGAGAAACGCGCCCAGTGAGACGCTCACGCCCGCCAGGCTGGTTAAGTACGCAGTCCCGAAACAAATAGCTATTACGCTCAGGAGAAAAATCTCGGGCGAGCAGGCCCTGGATATTATCTCAAGCACCTTAGGCATGAATCTGCGCGCCAGAACCAGCACAGCCGCGATTACCGCGGCTGCCTTCGCAAGCGCAATAACTATCTCCTGGTTGGAGCCTGCCTGCCCTCCCAGTACAGGGACAAGCAAGACCATGGGTATTATGGCCAAGTCCTGAAAAATCAGAAGACCCAGACCGATTTGTCCCGAAGGGGTATTTGTTTCCCCCCTGTCGGCCAGAATCTTGAGCACTATCGCGGTTGAGCTTAACGCTATCAGGAATCCGGTAAAGATACCTATCATCCAGTTTATGCCGAATACCGCGAGAATCAGCATGACCAGAAACGAAGTAAGAATTACCTGTATGCCACCGCCGAAAAAGATCAGCTTTCTAATCTTTCCCAGCTTCTCAAGACTAAACTCCAAACCGATCGTGAAAAGAAGGAGTATTACACCTACTTCCGCGGTCGCCTCTATTAATTCTCTATTCGTAACCAGGCCCGATAAGTTAGGGCTTATCAATACGCCCGCTATTAGAAAGCCTACAATGGGAACCAGGCCCAGCCGCTGGCATATGTATGCGGCGGCGGCGCTTACGACGACGATTGCCACTATCTCGGCCAGAAATGGGGGCGCCGCTCCCGCGAGTAGTATTTCCGGATTCATAATAAAATTCTCAGGAGCTTAATTTACCATCTATTTTCTGATGTAGACTTTTACAGGTCCGGTTACCTGTATTACAGCATGACCCGGCTTGAAGTGTTTGGAACATACTTCTACTGTCAAATTCATTCCTTTATCCGTCATATTCTTCTCTCCGGCATAGCGATTTAAATTTTTACATGATAAAGCCGGATTTAATCATTACTCATCAGCGAAATCAAACTCAGTATATTAAAAGCAAATATAAATGGCAATAAGATATTTTTTGGTGCTTACGATACTTAATTGAAACTATAGGTACCGGACTAACCTGACGATCTTGTAGCAAGGAATATGCGGAGTGGGGAAATATACAGGCGACCAGACAGGTTTAATTTTGTGGAGAAGCAAGGCGGGGAAGATTACTTTTAATTCGATGTAAAAGGCGCACCGAAATACCGCTGCGCATAAGAGAGGCCTGCACCCAATATGAACTTACCGGGGAGCCCAACACTGTTTTCCAGAATTTTAATTTTGGAGCGAATTCTTCAGAGTACGTTTCGCAGGGGTCTTCTTTCAAGAGATAGCTTCCTATTATTTCCGCCTCCAGAGGGGTTGTTTCATGTACGAGCTTTTTAAACATTGATGTTATAATGCGTCTAAACGCATTTACATCCCACTTTCTAAGATCAAAATGACTCTGTTGCATCAGCGCATCTATAAATCCGTGAATACCAAGCCTGAGGTTCTGAAGCCCCCACGCCATGGCGTCGGCATTGATACTTTCCTTTAAAACCGGGACGTATCCACCCCGGTCATCCAGCCGGTAACCCAGCGTTATTCCATGATCTCCTGTTGTTATGAACTCCAGAAAATACTTAATGCGCCAATCGACCGGTATCGATTCGTGAGTGGCGAAATGATAGGAAAATTTCGGATTGTCATCGTGAGCCGTATGATTATTCAGAAGGTCAAGGCCGTAATAAAACCCGTATATTTTTTCTTTGCGCGGGCGATTTGAATTTATAATTTTAATCATTGAATCCTGCATAGTTCCCTGCCACCCCAGGTCTACAATGCCGTAAGGGTATTCATCAAAAAGGCCTTCTTGCTCAAAGTACCCGACGACTTGTTTTCTTTGCTCGCCGGCATTGGCAAGAATACGCGCTTTTACCTCATTGCTAAGAAATAAAGAGCGGACCTCTTGCTCAAAGCAATTGATATTTTCATCCTCCCCGACTCTCAGTCCCGTTTGATCAAAGAATCGTGATTCTACCCACCGGAGGTTCAAGCCGGTCCGATTCGTCAAAATTCTCAAAGAGATAAATGGACTTTTCAATGTTAACCAATCAACATGAACCTCCGTGAGCTCGTTTAAAGAAGGTAAAAACCAGGCCTGCCTCGATCCGTATAAATACTTAAGCTCGATGTTAAAATCGAATCGAACGATCAGCTTCCGTGCAATTTCATATAAAATTTGACCGTCACGGGCTATAAAATATAAACGCTTTATGTTTGCTTTGTGCGCTCCCCTTAAAACCCATATAACGAATGCGGTCAGGATAGGTCCTGAAAAACTTGTCCCCATCGAATAAAGCTTGAGGTCATAGCTTGAACTATAGGATTTTTGGGCGCGCGCCTTTCTACAAGCGCTCGCAACGGCTTCCAAATATATCGAATCGATCTCATTCTCATGAGCATTATCCAATATAATTTTTTCATAGCGGTCTAAAGCGGGATTACCAGTCATAATCCTATTTACGGCAAACGAAGCTTGATTTAGTCATTACTCGTTATGTGGAATCAAACTCAGTATATTAAATGCAGACATAAATGGCAACAATATATTTTTTTCAATGCACTCTTAATGAGCGGGGTCTGGGTCTGGAATCTCCTAACAGCTTTAAGCATTAATAGTTATTTACGCTACTTTTTATTCTTCTAAATACTTCAGCATTAATTTATATTCCGGGCAAACTCATCTATCGGATAAGCCTTATATTGGGTAAAATGCTTTCTAAAACGAGAGCTCACCGGGTATCCGTCCGGCTCAAATATTCGCGGGGGATATTTAAATCAATCCAATATGTCGTCGATTATCAACGTCGGCCTTATCGGCTGCGGCCGTATAGCGAGGCTTGTGCATCTCAACATCCTTAAAAAATCGTCCCAGCTGAGACTCGTGGCCATAGCGGACTCAGACACAGGCGGAAGGGATACGGCCGGTAAGGTTGCACCCGAGGCCTCAGTTTACCCGGACTTTCACGATCTTCTGGCGGCGCCGGACATAGATGCCGTAATAATCTGCCTTCCCAACTCACTTCACGCGGAGGCTGCGCTTGCCGCGCTCGACAGAGGAAAGCATATATACCTTGAAAAACCCCTGGCCGGAAATACGGATGAAGGCAGGAAAGTTATGGATGCGTGGAAGAACAGCAGTCTGACCGGGATGATCGGCTTCAACCTGCGCTTTAACCCGCTGTATCGGGGGATTAAAAAACACATAGAATCGGGCGGAATAGGCAAGGTTACCTATGTGCGTACAGTTTTCTCATCGAGCAGCCATGCCCTGCCCATGTGGAAACGGCACCGGGAAAGCGGAGGAGGCGCTCTGCTCGATCTCGCCTCGCACCATATCGACCTTGTCCGGTACATCCTCGGGACTGAAATCAAAGATGTATTCGCCCGCGTCCGTTCTTACAAGACCGAGCACGACCACGCGGTATTGCAGCTAACTACGGCGGACGGTTTGGAAATACAATCCTTCTTCTCGCTCGATTCAATAGAAAAAGACGAAATAGAGATATACGGCACAAACGGCAAGCTCACCGCTGACCGGTACCTTTCCATAAACGTCGAGGTCACGGAATCCGACGCAAATAATCAAGGCAGGCTCCGCCAGCTACAAAGGGGGATAAGCTCCCTTTTGAGGAGCCCGAATCTGAAGGATAAAATGCTCGCGCCCGGAAGAGAGCCTTCTTTCGAGCTGGCATTGAACCAATTCGCGTCCGCAGTCAGAAACAACCATAAATGCAGTCCTGATTTCGAGGACGGCTATATGAGTTTGTCTGTAATAGAAGCGGCCGAGGAGTCCGCGAGATCGGGAGCTGTAATTTCAATAAATGATTATCCGAAACGGGAATTAACGGGCTTGTGAGCTTCTAAAAAACATATCGGCATAACTCCGGGGCAATAAACATGAAAGACGAAAATTTACCTCAACTGTCTGTCATAATCACCACTGCGTTCGGTTATGATTCAATCCGTACGACTATCGAGCACCTTAACAAACAAACTGTCAGAGAAGCGATCGAAGTTATAATCATAGCTCCTCCGGGGATAGAGAGACCGGCATCCGCTGAAACCGAGTTAGAGGATTTTTACAATACCATTATTATTGAGGCGGACATCGACAACGAGCTCTATCAGGCCTGGGTCGATGCCGTACATCAATCAAGCGCTCCCGTAGTCGCATTCGGCGAGAACCATGCATTTCCCGAACCCGTGTGGGCGGAGGCCCTTGTAGAGGCTCATAAAGGACCGTGGGCCGCCGTGGGGTGTATTCACAAAAATGCAAATCCCCACAGTTTGAGGAGCTGGGCGCAGCTATTCATGACATACGGACCCTGGACAGAACCCCTGGACTCGGGAGAAGTTAACGACCTCCCCGGCCACAACAGCTCCTACAAACGCTCCGTGCTTATTGATTACGGAAGCGAACTCGGACACAAGCTTATAAGAACGAATATCATGCATATGGACCTGCGCTCACGGGGATACCGGCTATATTTTGAATCCGGAGCGAAAGTCCAGCATATCAATATAACCAAAACAAAATCAATTTTGCTCGATTTGTTTTATAACGGCCAGTTATACACCGCCGCCCTGGCACTTCACAAAAAATGGCCGCTATCGAAGCGCATTCTGAACGCTTCTCTTGAGCCGTTAATCATGCTTAAATATTTCCGCGGAACATTACAGAACATCAGACGCGCGGGTTACTGGGGGAAGCTTATGCCTCAGGCGTTACCGATTATTGTCTCCGGACTAACAGCTCATTTTCTGGGGAAATTATGGGGCTATACCGTTGGTTTCGGCTCTGTGCAACAACAAATCAACGATTTTGAATTCGACAGATTCAAGCACCTGATTGAAAAGGACAGAAGGCTTTTATCGAGCCGATGAATACAAGCTTATAAAATTTAATACGATGAAGATACTGCTAGTGAACGATTACGGAGTACCGCTGGGCGGCGCAGAAGTATATATATTGAGACTTCGTAAATTGCTTAGAGATAAAGGTCATGATGCAAGGCTATTCACGAGTAATGTTGCGGCGGATGGACAGGTCAATGAAGCAGACTATACATGCGTTGGAACCACCTCCCCCTTTCGGGCCGCGCTTCAAACTATGAATCCGTGGGCGTATTTAAAGCTCGGGAAAGTAATCAAGGAATTTAAACCCGACGTTGTTCATGTAAAGATATTTCTCACACAGCTATCGCCGCTGATACTGCCCTTGCTAAGGGATATCCCGAGCATTTATCACGTGGCCTGGTACCGCCCTATCTGTCCTACCGGGACGAAGCTTCTTCCCGACGGAAATCTCTGTAACGTAAAACCCGGAATTACCTGCCGGCAGAATAAATGCCTGCCGTCAGGTGACTGGGCCGCTCTCATGCTACAGCTGAAATTATTCAGGCGCTGGCGAGGCGCCTTCAATACGATATTAGCGAATAGTGAATCCGTAAGGGACAAACTGGTCTCATATGGTATTGATAACGCCGAAGTGCTTGACTACTGTATTCCGGAATCCGGAACAGACGTCCACTTATCAGAAACACCTACGGTGGCATTCGCAGGGCGTCTTGTCAGAGAAAAAGGTGCGGACATATTGCTGCGGGCTTTTGCGAATGTATTAAAATTCATCCCCGCTGCCAGATTACTAATAGCCGGGGAGGGAACGGAGTCTGAAAAACTAAGAGGGCTTATTTCCGACCTGAACATGTCCCCGAATGTATCCATGCTCGGGAGTATTCCCAGCTCGCATCTCGATTCCCATTTGAGCGAAGCCTGGGTGCAGGCGGTCCCCTCCGTATGGGAAGAGCCTTTCGGCATGGCAGCCGCAGAGGCGATGATGCGGGGGACGGCGGTTATCGCAAGCGACACCGGAGGGCTTAGAGAAATAATCGACAACGGGAAGAGCGGATTGCTTGTCCCCCCCGGGGACGTAGAAGAACTGACCGTGAAATTGACTCGGCTTTTAGGAGATAAATCACTCGCACAATCCATTGGAAGAGCCGGGCATATGAGCGCATCGTCAAGGTTCAGCGCAGACAAGCACCTGGAGAAATTGATGATTATTTATGAATCGCTCTGCGCTCGTCACAGTTAGCTGCAAAATATCATACTCCAATATTAAACGCACGTATTGAGCTTGTTATGTATAAGTAGTAGTTATTTGCAAAATCTAAAGCATTTCATTAATTGAAAGGATATTTAAAATTTATTATAATAAGCGCGAAGCAAATGGCGCTTATTACAGAAATTCCTCCTCTTTTCTCCCCGGGCATTGACGCGGGCAAGCCGGATTTCATAAAAGCGCGGGCCGAAGACTTTCGATCTTTAACCGGGTCTTTTATATTTAGATACAACGAACAGGGAAAACCCGGATCATCAATATACGGTTGACGAACATTTCTATAAAATGGAAAATGCAAGACCTTCTTTCTCGATCATAATACCGACCTACGAACGATTCAAGGAGCTGGATGCCTGCCTTGATTCGATAACTAATATTGAATATCCCGAAGACAAATTCGAGGTGATAGTAGTCGATGACGGGAGCACAAACAGTCCTGAAGATGTAGTGAAGGCTTATCAGACAAGGATCGATGTCAAATTGATCATTCAGGAGCATGCGGGGCCGGCTGCGGCGCGAAACAGGGGAGCCCGCGAGGCTACTGGCAAATTCCTCGCATTCACGGACGACGACTGCAAGCCTTCTCGTGACTGGCTCGGCAAACTGGCTGACAGGTTTACCCAAGATGAAGACTGCCTTGTAGCCGGAAGAACCGCCAACGCGTTACCGGATAACCCCTACTCGACGGCGAGTCAGCTGATTGTCGATTATCTGCATGCCTATAACAACAACAAAGGGTCAAGGTTTCTTACATCGAATAATATGGCGCTGTCGCGGGAGCGGTTTTGGGAAGCAGGCGGATTCGATACGTCATTCCCTCTTGCCGCCGGGGAGGACCGAGAATTTTGCGACAGGTGTCTTTATAACGGTTTTAGAACTGTCTACGACCCGGATGTGATCGTTAATCACGCCCATCCGCTTACATTCGGGAAATTCCTGAGGCAGCATTTCAATTACGGGATCGGCGCCTTCAATTTTCACGAAATACGGGCAAGAAGGTCCCGGCAAAAAATGCGGATTGAGCCTTTTTCCTTTTATGTCAATTTGATTCTTTACCCCCGGAAGGCCCGGAATAAACAGAAACTAAAACTCTCAGTGCTGATGTTCCTGTCTCAGGTTGCAAACGCGTGGGGCTATTTCCGGAAGAGATCGGCAGAGCTTATCAGAAATAAACAGGATAATCGTAAAGGGTCGCGGCTACATTAAAACACCACTGTGATCTGTTTACGCCTTGATATTTATTCGGCTCACTGTTCAATTTACGGATTGAAATGTCTATAATATGAACTGTCACGACAGAAATTTTCGGGAGAAGCAGCAAATGGCATTCGATGAGAAACTGGCCGGAAGAATAAGGAAGTTACTGGAAGAACGGAATGGAACGGAGAAGAAGATGTTCGGCGGCATCGCTTTCATGCTGAGCGGACACATGTGCTGCGGTGTCCTGGACGACCAGCTGATGGCCAGGGTCGGGCCGGACCGGTATGAAAGCGCCCTCGATGAAAAACACGTAAGGGTTATGGACTTTACGGGAAAACCGATGAAGGGCTACGTTTACGTCGGGCCCGGAGGATGCAGGTCGGACAAGGATCTCAAGAAATGGGTCGGGCGGTGCGTTGAGTTCGTATCGACGCTTCCGCCTAGGAAGGCGAAGAAGTAATATTTACTAGCAGCGAAAGCGCATTATACACGTTAAACCATCCTGCTCTTACCTTCTATATAAATAAGTGAAAGCACCGCTCCCGCAATGGAAATCAGCGAGACAAAGAGCATGGCATCGTGGAGGCCCAGGATATAGGAATCGTGCACTATGGAAACTATCTTTTCACCGACAGCGGGACTGAACTGCTCGACCAACCGGCTTTTCGACTCCAGGCCTGAAAGGAAATTTTCGACTGTATTTCTCTCCGCCCCATTGAGCGTAATTCCGGCGTGACCGATTGTGGACGCCAGGCTTCTCTTGCTTATATCCGTAAAGATGGCGGTGGAGACGGCGAGACCGAGCGCCCCGCCGCCTATCTGGAACATATAGATAAGCCCCCCCGCCAGACTAGACCTCGATTGATTCACCGCGCCTATAGCCGCGGTTGTAATCGAGGAGAACCCGATTCCCAAACCTATACCAAGAATTACTTGCCCGGGTAAAAGGGACGTATAGCCTGATTCGGGAGTCAGGAGGGAGAAGAGAAAAGCCCCCAGCGCTATCAGGACGGCGGCCGCCGATACTATGAATTTAGGTCCGAAGACATTATACAGCTTTCCGGCAAAAGGAGACACGAATGCCCATACCAGCATTGCCGGGACCATTCCAATCCCCGCCTTCAGGGATGAAAAACCCAGAAACTGCTCCATATATTGAGGCAGATAGAGAAGCGCGGCAAAAAACGCCGGGGATATCATGGAAATTACGAAACATGGAATCATAAAACCCCTGTTTTGCATAAGATCGGGAGGTACAAGAGCGCTCGGCACCCTTTTCTCGATTGATAAAAAAGTAATAATCAAAATAAGTGACAGAACCAGGAGACCTAAGGTATAAAGTGAGCTCCACCCCCACGAGGCCGACTGATTCAGAGCGTACATGAGGAGCACGAGCCCGAGCGACAACGTCGCGATCCCCTCATAGTCGATTTTCTCCCCGTGGGTTTTTACATCTTTAATCCTTACGCTGAAAAAAGTGATAGCCGCTGTCAGTATGCCCAGAGGCACGTTTAAAAGAAGAATCCATCTCCAGCTCAAGAACTCGGTAAACGCGCCTCCAGTAATAGGCCCGATTGATTGGCCGAGGCCAGCAGAGCCCAGAATCAAGCCAAACGCCAGGCCGCGCCTGTCGTCCGAAACGGAAGCGTTTATTATTCCGATTATGGAAGGCCAGAGAATCGCGGCTCCGAATCCCTGCACTACTCTCGCGCAGATGAGCCAGGTGTCTGACTGAGCCAAGCCGCCCAACAAGGAAGCGCCTGAAAAGATTAAAATGGAGATGTAGAATAACTTCTTCCTGCCGAATATGTCGGCAAGCCTTCCGCCCGTAACTATGAACATCGAAAACGCCAGGAGATAACCGTTTATAACCCACTCGATCTTGGAGAGGTGTGAATCGAACTGTTTCTCGATAACGGGAAGGGCCACGTTCATCGCGGAGATGTCCATGGCGAGAAGAAGGACCCCGATCCCCATTGCGGTGAATACGATTATAAGGTGCCTGCTCAATCTCCCCTCGCCTTTTATTCAGATATTACGACAGGACTATATGAGAAAAAAACTAATTCCAAAAGCGGTTCGACCGCAAGTTAAATTGGAACAAGACAGAATGTAATCCCTGATTGCCACTCCGATGTCCTTCTTTAAACAGCGTTTCCCGTTAAAATCCAGCTTATCTGATGAGCCTATTATAGAAGGTCAGGCCGCTCTATAAAATCCCCGGTTAGTCTTCGTCTTCGAGCATAGCTCTAATTTGCTCTTTAAGTTCAGGCGTATCTTCATGGCCGTGGATAGTAATTGCATGATATACAGCAATTGGTAAAACTTCCTCTTCCGTTCCACTTATAGCGAGTGTGCAGTTGCTCTCGCTCGGCATTTTTCTACAATCTATTTTCTTTCTTTCTCCCATAATTAGGCCTCCTCATAGATGTTAAGGCTATAATTTTCATATTGTATCATTTTGAAAATCTATTGTATATATAGTTTGTACTGCGCCACTTTCGTCAGGCCCGGTCTAGGCTGGAATTATGAAGAATATTTCCAAGGTTATACGTTCTCTGCTGTAAGAAACTCTTTCTAATTCGCGACAGGGAAAGAGACCGTCAGAAACACCCGCAGTGAGAACTGTTATCTTTCGGTGCAAATTACCTTGTGCAATACCATAATTAGTTCCTGAACATCGTATGGCTTGCTAACAATCCCCTTAAATCCATACTTCTCAAAATCCGCCATCTCCGGGTCGTTTAAATATCCACTCGATACTATCCCCCTGACATTCGGGTCTATCATGATCAGATTCTCCATTGTTTCCTTGCCGCCCATTCCCCCCGGTACAGTCAGGTCGAGTATAACGGCATCAAAAGCATTTCCCCTCTTCATAGCTTCTTTATACAACTCCAACGCCTCTGCCCCGTCTTTCGCAAACCGGACTTCATATCCCGTATCCTCCAATATAAATTCAACGACTTTTCTAATCATTTCTTCGTCATCCATCACGAGTATTCTTCCCTCTCCATCCTCCAGAACATTCTTTACCCCCTCTTTATATTTTTGAATACGTTCCCCACTTGCAGGAATGTACACAGAGAAGATTGTTCCCTCCCCCATCTCGGAGTTTACGGTGATTAGCCCCGCGTGCTTGTTGATTATTGAGTAGCATATCGCAAGGCCAAGACCGCTTCCTCTCTGCTTCGTTGTAAAATAAGGATCAAATATCTTCTGTAAGTATTCCTTAGGTATTCCAGTCCCCGAATCTTTTACGCTTATCCTTACGTAACGTCCCTCTCTCAAAGTATTATGTTTTTTAACTTCAGTTGTATTCTCGGCACTCAGCCGGATAACCCCTCCTTCCGGCATTGCCTGCTGTGCATTTATCACAAGGTTGTTTATGACCTGACTAATCTGCCCTTTATCAACTTCTGCCGACCAGAGGTCCGAGGGTATGGTATATTCACATCTGACATTGGATCCCGTTAAGACAAAACCAGCAGATTCCCTTATTATATCGTCAAGAGATGATAATTGCTTTATCGGCGCTTCGCCCTTGGAGAAGGTAAGCAGCTGACTGGTTAAATTAGTCGCCCTCAGTGTTGCTTTCTCCGCCTCTTGCAGCATTTCATTAATAGGCCTACCTTTTTCCGCGCGTAATCTGGCAACGGAGATGTTGCCCATTATTCCGGTTAACAGGTTGTTGAAGTCATGTGCAATTCCACCGGCCAGGATACCTACGGATTCCAGTTTCTGTACCTTAAGAAGCTCTTCCTCCATGCGTTTCCGTTCGGTGATGTCAATATCCATACAAATGAATTCTTTTTTGCCTCCCGATGAGGGAATGGGAAATATTGTAGAATAGACAGTACCTTTATTCCCTTCTCTGCCCTTATAATTCCATTCACTGGGACCAAAAGGTTCATTTGATTTATCTACAGACTTGAGGACTGAAACAAACTCATTTGTGGATTCCTTGTCTAATATTAATTGATCCAGAGTTTTTCCCAATGCCTGATCCCGCGACCAACCAAATATATTCTCCGCAGCTTTGTTCCAGTATAAAACCCTGCCGTCTATATCATAACTCTGGATTGACACGTTTGGAGTATTGTTTAATACAGCACTTAATCGTTCCTCACTTTCAAGAAGCAACTCCGCCTGTTTGGCGTTCTTTATTGCAACCGAAATTTGATGCGACACTGCCTCAAGCAGCTTTAACTCTTCTCTATCAAAAGTATTCTTTTGTTTGGAAGTAATGTTTATACAACCTACAGTCTTATCTTCATTTACCAGGGGCATGGACAAATAACTTTTTATTCCCTCTTTCTTTCCGGCAGGACCTATATAATTATCCTTTCCCGCATCCGCGCAATACCTGGGTTCCCCTTCCAGTATGGTCTTCCATGTAAAACCCTTCGGATAGGGGATTCTTCCGGCCCGCTTTATATAAGAGTCGGTCAAACCTCCGTGGGCTTTCAAAACAGCCTCCTCTCCTTCTACCATGTAAATCCCAACAATATCCACAACCTCTATATTCTCGATCAGGGATACGGCTGCATTCTCGAGAACTTCCTGTAAATCGAGTGAACTGTGGACATTCTGTACAACGGTTCTTATGATTTCCTCATACCGGCTCTTTCTCGCCAGGTCTCTGTACAGCTTGGCCTTGGCTATGGCTGTAGCGATCTGATCGCCGATAGAGGTAAGCAAGGCTACCTCCTGCTCCCCGAATGTTCGCTCTTTATAGCTGGAGAACCAGATGACTCCTATTACTCCCTCCCGCGAAGTTATAGGTATTCCCAGGACAGCCAGATGTCCGAGGCTCTTGCCTGCTTGTCCAATATTCGGATCTTTTTGGATATTTTCGATATTTAGCACCTTGCCGGAGTTAATAACTTCCCATGTAATACCACTGGAATATGGTATTCGCTGAGCCCTGCCAATGTACTCTTCAGGCAGGTTCCTGTAGGCCTGGAGAACGGCTTCTTTTCTACCTCTATCCACCAGATATATACATGCTATATCTACATTTTCCAGCTCTGTGGCCATATCCAGGGCAATCTTGTAAACCTCATCCAGATCATGGGATTTGTGTACTGCCTGGGTGACGGTATTCAGCATTTCTAGGTTCTTGTTTTTCCACTTTAATTCCTTCTCGGTTCTCTCGCGCTCGGTAATGTCGCGGATAGCCGATATGACAAGAAATTCATCCCCATTTCTCCATGGAGACAGGCTGATCTCCAATGGAACTTCGCTTCCGTCTCTACGTCTTCCAATAACGCTTATACCTCTTCCCATAGGCCTTACTTTAGGTTCATCATAGTAGCTCCCACGATGTCTCTTGTGTTCTTTACGAAAACGCTCAGGCAACAAGATCTCGACCGTCTCTCCGAGCAATTCCTCTTCAGAGTAGCCGAATAATTTTTCTGTCTGGTGGTTGATCAGTACAATCTTCCCCTCGTTGTTAGTAACAACCATGGCATCGGGGACGTTATCCAGAATACTAAAGAAGTCATTTTTATGTGCATCCGGGTTCTTGTACACAGAAATCACTCCTCGTTATATAGTGGCTGCATTCTCATTGTTGTTATTTATTATCCAAATCATACTGTTCTTGATTAAAAAACCTGTTTTTTAAGTATAGTGCGCTTTTTAGTCAAGCGGCGTTTATATCCGGATATTGCCGCAGGCTTAAATGAGAAAGAAACTAATTCCAGCGGCGGCTAGGTTATATTTTCCTTGTTGCTGTTTCCAGGATTTTCGAAGCTGTTGCGGGCGGGACACGGAAGAGTAATTGCCGATTAATCTCCAACAAGACCGGGTTAGAAATTTTATATAGAAATATTAGCGTCTTAGGTACTAATATTACAAAGGTTTAAGCACAACGACCGGAATTTGTCTCTCCCCCGCTCTCTTCCTGTATTTCTCGTACCCGGAGTAAAGCTTGACGGCTTTTTGCCAGAGCCTCTCGCGCTCTTCCCCTTCCGCATCTGTCGCTGTACAGGTTTTTGTTTCACCGCCGAGGAATACCTCGACTTCGGGATTTGCCCGGAGATTTATATACCAGGAGGGGTGGCTCGGGTTCCCTCTCTTAGACGCAATCAGAACGATGTTGCCGCCGTCCTCGATGTAGACCAGAGGGGTCGTCCTCGGTCTGCCCGTTCTGGCGCCCTTTGTAGTGAGCACGAGGCACGGCCATGCGAAGGTGGTGTTCAGCCGCCCGCCCGAAGCCTTAATAAGCCATTTATCCAGATGCGACCCGAGATTTATAATCGTCCACGCCCCTACCCTCGTCGAGCCGTACCAGGCGAGCGCATCTTTTAAGAATCCGCTTTTATCCTTCATGTCAGTCATCTTGTACCGGAATAAGCCCCATTCAATTTAATATTAACACGAATACGCCCGTAGTCGGGAATCCGGAGGATCAATACAAACTTTACGTATTAAAGCGCAGAGAATCTAAATTAGCCTGGGGAGATTTTCACACCGCTTTTTTATCTTGCAAAATATGAGTTATATTTTCTAATCAATTATGAGATTTCGGATTCTGTATGCGGCTTTTTTCGTACTCCTGCTCACCTCCTGCGCCAATATGGGACGTATAACGGAGATCGTTGACCCTGAGGAGGTGAATAGGGAGAATCTAAAGAACCTGCCCTACGAAACCACCCCGGAGTACCGATTCAGGGTCGGGATGACGAGAAAAGTCCCCGGGGATAAGGGGGCAATACTCAGGAACGTGGACAGGCAGTTTACAGAATTCAGTGATTGTTACGGTATTAAGGACGGAGGAAAGCAGGCGAGACAATATTTAGTCGCGGTCGTGAACGGGACATTCGAGTGCGAATACCACAAGGGGAAGTGTAACGGAGAGTACGACCCCGCAAACTCGCTTATAATAGTGAGCTACAAGGCGTTTAACAGAAAGGGAATATTGCCGCTACTGAAGCACGAGTGGGCTCACGTTTACGGGATACTCGGCAACGACCACAAAAATTTGAAAACCGTTCAGAAATGTACGAGGTATTGAGCCTGAAAAAGAACGGGCGGGGTTAATTAGAGCGCGGGAAGTCTGTTACCTGATATCATATTTCTCATCATAACCCGTCGGTTTACTGTAATCACCATCGAGGAACATCTCCTTTGCGGGGTCGATTTTCTTCGTTCCCCGTTTCTTATCGAGCTCGTCCTCGAATTTCGCCTGGTGCACGGGCTTGTACGTGTATTCGACCTTTACCATATTATCCTTCTGATTCGTATGGAGGACCAGTTTTACGTCCGGCATCTGCCATGTCCAGGTTTTAAAATAAAGCATGCTGTCGGAACTCGAAGGCTCGCCGTATTTATCGGTTAAATATCTGGTCAGCATATTCTCGAGCTCGAGCTCCTCGAAGGAATCCTGCGCGTTGAGTATGAGAGAGGTTGAGAGGAGCTTCTTGTCGTAGAATTCAAGTCCGGTACTGACGTCTCTTCCTTCAAGGTCAAGCGGGAGATCGACTATTACTCCCTGCATAAGCATGGTCCTGATTTTCTTGGAGTCCACTTTATTATCGATCAGCCTCTTCCCGTTTGAGTCGATTATATTCTCAGCATCCTTGTGGGATATGCCGAATGAGAAACCAAGCGGAGAAAGATCGCTCTCCTGCGCTTCGGAGCCAGCGACGATCACCACGCCGAACATTATTAAAATAGCCGATAACAGTTTTAAAAGATTCATTCTTTGCCTCCCTTGAACCCTCGCTTTAAATATAATCTACAGCTTAAAATGATAAAGACCCCGGAGCGGAAATCAAGTATTTATCCGAGCCAGAGGCGCTGAACGGCGTAACTCAAGAAAATGATTGCAAAAAAATAGAGCACCAATATTATATAGCCTCTCCTCCAATTGCCTCCCTCATCCGCAAAAGCCCTCCCGGAAGTCTCGGCAATTTTTTTATTGGGATAAAAGAAGCTCAGCAGATATCCCGTCCCGATAGCCGATAAACATCCCGTCACGTTCCACCAAAGCCATGAGACTCCCGGAAACCCTATCCAGAGGATGAGATTGACCGATACGCCGGCGAGCACGCCGGCTTTGGCTCCGGCGGCGCTCGTTCTCCTGATAAGTATTCCCAGGACAAAAGCGGCCAGAACAGGACCGTAAAAAAGAGAGCCCACCTTGTTTATAGCCTCTATTATCGTGTCGGAAATACTACCCACGAAAAACGCGAACCCGGTGCATACGGCGCCCCAGAAAACGGTCAGGATTTTCGACCACAGAAAATAGTGCTTGCCGTCCGCTTCGGGCCTTACGTAGCGCTGATAAATGTCTCTCATGGTCGCCGCGCTCAGGGAATTGATAGAGGAGTCGAGGCTCGACATAAACGCCGCAAGCAGCGCCACAACTATGAAACCGATAAGGCCGTGGGGGAGATAATTCAGCACGAATACAGGGACCATGTAATCGACCTTGTCTTTTGGTATGAGGCTCATGAAATATTCGTTCCGGTAGGCGAAGGCGCCGATCAGGAGGCCCATGGCGAGGTAGGCGGACACGATAAAAAAACGCGCTATGCCATTTAGCATAAGCGACCTCTTCGCGTCATCCAGTGTTTTAGCGCAGATCTCACGCTGTATCTGGCTCTGATCACAGCCGTAATAGGATATGTAGAGGAAGAAACCGCCCAGAAGAAGAGCCCAGAAGCTGAAGTCGTCGCCGTCTCCGAAGCCGTGCGTACTGAGCCTCATAATTTCCAGACGCTCCTTTTCAAACGCCGAGAAAACATTCTCCCACCCTCCGGTGAGATTATAGGCGGCTATACCGCAAATCAGGATTCCCGCGGTAAGTATGACCATCTGAATAACATCGCTGAAGACAACGGCCTTGATGCCTCCCCAGACGTCGTATATTACAGTTACTACACCTATCGCAAGGATTGTAGGGACGAGGGGAAATTTCCACACGGCAGAGAGAACAAGACCTATGGCGTAAATGCTTACCCCTGTCGCAAGCCCCCTTCCTATCTGGAATATAAAGCTCACGATAGAGCGCGTCGCGGGGTCGAAGCGCCTCTCAAGATACTCGTAAACGCTTACGACTTTCTCAGCGTGTATAACGGGAATGATAAAAATCATCACGAAGATGACGGCTGCCGGGACCGCGAACTCGTAACCGAGCCATGTAAGCCCGCCCCCGGGCTTGAGCGCCACAAAGGCAGGGGCGGAAATAAAGCTTATCGCGCCAAGCTGCGTCGCCATAGTGGACAGCCCTATGGTCCACCAGGGTAAAGACCTTCCTCCGAGATAGTAGTCTTCGACACTGTCCTGCCTCCGGCTTAGGTACCTGCTGAGGGTGAGCAGGACAACTATGTAAACAATAACGACAAGCCAGTCGAGTACGTTCATTGCCGTTTAATTTAAAGGAAAAAGCGGGCTGAAATCAAATCCCGGTTTTTATCAAGCCTGGCCTTCGGAACTTACGAGAGAAACGGACGGCGGCTCTATGCCGGTAAGAATAAGATCTTTATTATCTATCTTTTGAATCAGTTTTTGCGAGGACATTACCCAGCCGTAGGCTTCGGATATCTGCATCAGGGAGGCGAGTTGAAGCTTTTCCTCTCTGGACGCAACACAGTCGTCCAGCACAATGACGTCGTACCCCTTGTTAAAGGCGTCTCTGACGGAACTCTCCACGCATATGTAGGCATCAATGCCCGTGAAAATTATGGTGTCTGCGCCGAAGGACCTGAGCCACAGCTCGAACTCGGTATCCTGAAAGACGGAATCCCGTCTCTTCTCGACAATATAGTCGTCCGGTTCGGGATAGATTTCGTCTATTACGTCAGCATCCCATGTATCTTTGATACACAGATGCATATCGTCGAGCTTCTCCCTGCGGCTCTCGGGAATGATTTTGTGGACTCTGTCGAGGAGATCGAGTCCCGAAGCCTCCCTTATGGCCTTGGCGTAATAAACGGGTATGCCCTTCCTGCGCATGAAACCTATGATGGTCTGCAGATTGGGGATTATATCCCTGTAGGGCTTGATATTGAACCCGAACTTGTCGAATGATCCGCCAATCCCGCAAAATCCGTTCTGCATGTCCACTACAAGGAGCACCGGTCTTATATGCATGTCTTTTAAAATCCTCCCCGGCCGGGACAAACCGGCCTGAACTTTAATCTCAATTGATGAATTATGACACCTCTAATTCTCCCCGTGATCCGCGATAAACTCGACGTTGTTCTTCTCGGTGATTTCACTCAGCAAGGCCGCCATTTCAGGTGTTCCGTAATGATTTCCGAGGTAACGATAATTGCTCCCGTAATCAAGCAGGTCGACTTCCTTGACCTCTCTTCCCTCGAAATGCTTGGCGGCAATCGATTCGATCATTTCGTGAATACCCGTTCCTTCCTGTGCGGGTGATTTCTCCCTGTAGGCAAACTCTCTGGGGATGCCCTTCCTGAGCGCAAGCTCTCTGTGCACGCGTTTTCCGTAAACGTCATCAGCGTTATTGAGCTTCAGATGGGGGGCTATCCTCATAGCGGTTCTGATAAGCTCCCTGTCCAGAAACGGAGCCCTTATTTCAATCGAGTGGGCCATGGCCATACGGTCTTCCCTCTCGAGAGTGTCCTCGTAGAGCTTGTCGATATCTTCCCACAGTTTGTTGTGAAGACAAAGATGACCTTCATCTTTCACGACATCGCGGTACCAAGTGTAGCCGGCGAAGAGCTCGTCCGCCGCCTGGCCGCTGAACATGACCTTGTGCCCATCCTCACTACACTTCCTGGCGGCAATGTACATCGGAATCGCCACCTCAACCTGCAGCAGGCCGTTAAGTTCTATAGCCTCGATGATTTCGGCAAGATATTTGCGGATCAGATTTTCCGTAAGGTATTCGACCCTGATATCGAGACCCAGCTCCTTTGCGGCCTTCAAGGCCATTTCCATATCGGAGCTGCCCCTGGTTCCGACCGTATAACATGTAACCTTGAGACCCTTGAGCTGCAGCGCGCGGGCCACCAGAACACTGTCTATACCGCCTGAAAACAACACCCCGACTTTATCCAGCCCGTAAACGCGCTTATCCATGGAACGCTCAAAAGCATCTTCGTATGCGTTTAACGCTTCATCCATATCGTTTATTTCTATCGGCGGTTTTTCGATCTCATATCCGTCATGAATCTTAATTTCGTTGTTCCTGACTTCTACTAATTTACCGGGCATTACCCTCTTCAAATTTCCATTTCCGCTTACCAGCGCTTTTCTCTCGGATGCGAAATAAAAAGGGAACCCGTTCGTGAAGTAAAGCGGCTTTTTGCCTATCGGATCTCTGGCGAGAACCAGGGACTTTCCATCCGTGATTGCGAACGCGTACATTCCGTCGAGAAGGGGCATCGCTTTTTTAACAGCGTCCAGAAGATCGCCCGTATAGTATTCTTCTATAAGGTGGACGAGGATCTCACTGTCGCTCTCGCTGGACATATCCCTGTGCTGGAGGAGTTTTCTCAATTCTTTATGATTATATATTTCCCCGTTATGCACAAGAGTTGTACGCTCTCCCGAAACAGGCTGTACACCGTCGCGCCCGCCGACTATTTCGAGCCTTGCCTGCGCGAGAGAGATATTCCCGTCTCTCTTGTCGAATTCCAAATCTTCTATACCGAGCCCCGTACGGATTTCACCATCCAGATATACGCCGACCTGATCAGGCCCCCTGTGGCGTATCCTCTCAAGCATATTTAAATTATCCGACAACGGAATGTCATCATCGTCAATAAACCCACATATGCCACACATAAATAAATTCCTCCCTGCTTTTACGCAAAGTGATTTTTTAAAACGACTCCAATATCAAAGTATCGAAAACCAGTGCTTTTTACGGCAGAAATTTCTAAGTATTAATCAGAGTGAAATGAATTTTAAATTTTCTTTTTATTTGGATTAGTATAGAAAATATACCCGATGGGATAACGGAAATCAAGCAATATCCTCTACGAATACTATTAGTTATATTTAATATATACTATATATATTATTAGCCGGTTTCTCCGAATTATTAAAAATTAAAATAATTTGAGACTCGGAGAGAATGGAAATATAATCTGTCTCGATATGCAAACCGTAATAGGCGTAATAGGCAGAGGAGTCGCTTCAGAGGAAGAACTGAATACGGCATATGAGGTAGGCAGGGAAATAGCAAAAAGAGATATTGTTCTCGTCTCAGGCGGGATGGGCGGCGTCATGGAGGCTGCCTGCAGGGGCGCAAAAACAGAAGGCGGATTGACCGTCGGAATTATCCCCGGCATAGAGAAGGGCGAAGCTAACCCCTATGTCGATATACCCGTTGTAACGGGCATGGGCCACGGCAGAAACATCATTGTCGTCCACTCAAGTGATGCTATCATTGCAATAGGAGGGAGCTACGGTACATTATCGGAAATAGCCTTCGCTCTCAGGCTTCGGATTCCGATAATAGGAATAAATACTTGGGATGTATCATCCGAAATCAAAAATGCAGAAAGTCCCGGGGAAGCTGTGGATATGGCTATCAGGATCTCTTCTAGTCTTGCTGATAGGGGCATGCGCTAAAAGCGCTCCTCCGCCGCCGCCTTCCATACCCGAGGCGGACATAGAGGATATAAACAGATGCCTGACAAAGAGCCTTTCGTTTACTGAAGGGTACAATTACCACGTACTTGCGGAAGGAGAGACTTTATATAGATTATCCAGAATGTACGACACGACGATCGAGGAGCTAATCGAGATAAACGGGATAATAGACCATACGGACATCCCCGCAGGGACGAGGCTCAAAGTGCCGGGGGTCGTCATTTCATCAGGTCTGATGTGGCCCGTGCCCGGCAAGATATCCTCAGGATACGGAAAACGGGGGAGGAGATTTCACTGGGGAATAGACATACCCGCGCCCAGGGGCACTCCGATCAGGGCCGCCTCCGACGGGTTGGTACTGGCAAGCGCGGACAGGGTAAAGGGTTATTCGGGATACGGGAGGATCGTGATAATCGAGCACGGACGGGGAATAAGGACGCTTTACGCTCACAACAGCAAAAACCACGTAAAGGCGGGAACATGCATAAAGGCGGGGGAAGTGCTCGGAAGGGTCGGCGCCACGGGGAGAGCTACGGGAAACCATCTTCACTTCGAGGTAAGGAAAGACGGCAGGCCGGTAAATCCGTTAAATTACCTGCACTGATATATAACCTACATGAGGAGAGCGACCAATGCCTAACCTAAAAGAATTCATACGGGACATTCCGGATTTCCCGAAGGAGGGGATAATATTTCACGATATCACACCGCTCCTTCAAAACGCAAAAGCGTTTGAAAGCGCAATAGAGCGGATGGCCCAAATGCTCGACGGCATTGAAATAGACTATCTGGTCGGCATTGAATCCCGCGGGTTTATTTTCGCGTCGGCTCTGGCGATGAAGCTCGGGATGGGCCTGATAATAGTGAGAAAACCGGGGAAGCTCCCCTACGTAACGATAAACGCCTCCTATAACCTTGAGTACGGAAGCGATTCCCTTGAGGTACACAGAGACGCCATACACGAGGGCAGCAAGGTTATACTGATAGACGACCTGCTCGCGACCGGCGGAACGGCACAGGCGGCGGGTGACCTTGTGGAGAAGCTTGGGGGGGAGATTATAGGGTACAGCTTTCTGATCGAGCTTACAGAGTTAGGAGGAAAAGAAAAACTAGCCCCGCATACTGTGTGGTCTTTAATGAAATATCCGGCATGAAGAAGATAGGAATAATTCTTAACCCGTCCGCCAAGATAAACAGCAGGAAAACAGCGGTCGTTCTCGACGCTATAAGCGGAATTTTCGGTGATAAGGCGCTCGTACGCACTACTCGGAGCAAAAACGAACTGCCCCGGGTAATAAAGGAATTCACCGGCGAGGGTATAAGGATATTACTAATCAGCGGCGGGGACGGGACCCTTTGCAACGTCATTTCGGATTACATAAAAATATCGGGCGAAGAAGAACTGCCAGTAGTGGTTCCGCTTATGGGGGGGACTATCAATATGATAGGGGCGGACGCGGGCCTGAGGGATAACCAGCTTACGTTGTGCAAAAAGATAAAAGACAGGGTGAGCGGCAACGGAAGCATAGCGGTCACGGAGAGGGGGCTCCTCAGGATAAAGGACGATAAACTACCCGAGCCGGTCTATGGATTTTCCTGGATAGACGGGCTTCTTTACAGATTTCTCCTCGACTATTACAATCAGGGCGCCGGAATTCAGGTAGCGTCTATCATGACCGTAAAAACGATCCTGACTCTGCTCTCTAACGCGGACCACGAGCTCTTTAGAAATTTCCCGTCCGCGGTCCACATAGACGGGAAGGCGCTGCCCCATGAAGGGCATGTGCTGATCATAGCGTCAAGCCTTAAAAAGTTCGTATTCGGATTCGATATGTACGCTGAGGACACCATTCCGGGAAAATCATTCAACGCTATCTATCTGAGGGAAGACTATATTAAGAAATCCCGCCACAAGCTCCCGCTCGGCCTCTACAAGAGCCTGAAATCAGACAAAGAGGGAAACTTTATAAATAAATCCGTAGAATCCCTCCGTGTGGAACGAAACAGAGGGTATATAATAGACGGGGAGATATTCAAGAATGACGATCCGACTAATGTGACGATCGAGCCTGGACCAACTTTAAACATATTCTCTTTTCAGGGAGAAAAAGAGGTTAATATTTAAACCCGACCGGGTGAATGGACATAATGGATAAGGTTAAGGTCAATCTTAAAATCAGCGAGGATAAGTCGTACGAAATATTCATCGGCGAGGGCGTGCTTGAAAGAGTAGCCCGTCAGGCGGCGGAGGCCCGGCTTGGGCACAAATTCGCCATCATCACCGATTCAAACGTCGAATCCCTCTACGCCGGGGAGCTTCTGGAAAGGTTCGAGCGCGCGGGGATTGATATATCCCTCATTTCCTTCCCCGCGGGCGAAATGCACAAGAACAGGGATACCAAGGCATGGATCGAAGACCGCATGCTGGAAAAGGGGTTCGGAAGGGACTCGGCGGTGATAGCGCTCGGCGGCGGAGTTGTGGGGGACATGGCGGGATATGTAGCGGCGACATACACGCGGGGCATTCCGTATGTTCAGGTACCCACGTCGCTTGTCGCATGCGTCGATAGCTCGATCGGCGGGAAAACCGCAGTGGATACGACGCACGGGAAGAATCTCATCGGGGCTTTTCACCAGCCCTGGAGGGTGTATATAGACCTGGATACTCTTCTTACATTGCCGGAGAAGGAGATAAGAGAAGGGCTCGCAGAGGTTATAAAGTACGGAGTGATCGAGGACAGAGACCTGTTCGTGTTTCTCGAAAGCGACATGGACCGGGTTTTCTCCTACGATAAAGAGGCGCTGGGGCGTATAATCAGGAGAAGCTGCGAGATCAAGGCGGTTGTGGTAGAGCGGGACGAAAGGGAATCAAATCTGAGGAAGATCCTTAATTTCGGTCACACAATAGGGCACGCAATCGAGAACCTGTCCCATTACGCCATCTCCCACGGAGAGGCCATTTCCATCGGAATGGTCGCCGAGGGGAAGCTTGCCGTCAATATGGGCTTATGGGGAGAGGGTGATCTTCGGAGACTGGCGGCTGTTATACGGAAAGCGGGCCTGCCCGCGGAGCTGCCCGAGGGAATGGAGATCGGCAGAATCATTAACACCATGAGACTGGACAAGAAATCCAGGGGCGGGCACATAGAAATGGCGCTTCCAGGCGGGCTGGGAAGAATGGCGCAGATTGAAGGCAACTACGGGATTAGAATTGAAGATTCGGCTATCAGGGATCTAGTTTAACTACCTTCCCTCTTTACAAAAACCGTAAACACACATAACAATGAAAAAGCTAAAGGAGATAAATCCGATACTGGATATTTCCGAACACCTCATACCGGTAGATTTGCCGGAGCTCTTCGGCAACTCGGGGGATTGCGCGCTTGAGATAGGTTTCGGAGACGGGGATTTTCTTAGTGAGAGCGCAATCAGGCAGCCGGGGAAAAATTTTCTCGGCATAGAGGTAAAAAAAAGAAGGTTTAACAAGGCCGTTAAAACCGCGCTCCGTAAAGGATTAGGGAATATCAAGTTCCTGCATATCGACGCGAACGTGGCAGTCGGAGAGATATTTTATCCTGATTCCTTTTCTACGGTTTATATCAACTTCCCTGATCCCTGGCCCAAGGACAGGCACCAGAAACACAGAATAATAAACGCGGAATTCCTTGAAAAACTCTCGCGAGTGATGAAAAGAAACGCAAAACTCGATATCGCGAGCGATCATAAAGATTATATTTTCAACGCGCTCGCGAGACTGAACAATATAACTTTTTTCGAAAGCGAATACCGGGGGAGCGGTTATTTAAACCACGTTCCCGAGCGCCCTTTGACAACTTACGAAAGGGAATTCAGGGAAGAGGGAAGGAAAATTTACTATCTGATGTTTACAAACAACAAATGATTCAAGATAATATCTATTCATCCCCTTGTATTTTTTTTCTCAGGTAAGATAAAATTCTTATTGTACGAGAAGGAGGCAAAGAGCTATGAGGACTTTCATATATGCGATTACTTTTATCTACGCGGGGTTATTTCTGAGCGGCTGCTCGGACAGCGGTCCGGGATACCTGTTTCAGTTGATATTCATAGTCGCACCCTTAATAGGGCTCGGCATTATGCTGCTGAAACGCTCTGAGAGCACAAATGACTCGCTGTATATTCTGGAAGGACAACTCAAGAGGCTGTCCGCAAAATTGGAAAATCTGGAAGAAAAGGTCTCAGAACTTACAGAAAAGGGAAGCAAACCCAGAACAAAGAAGTAATCAAGCGAAATATCAGGTTATAATTGCAAGTTCCTTGTACTACAGCAGATTTTAATCAGCTCCTTTCTTAACGCCGATGCTTTTCTGATTTTCAAGGGCCTGGACCTGATATTCTATGGGAACCTGTCCCAGATCATTTGTGGCATGAAGCACACCGTCCTCGTCAGTCCAGGTAAAGAGTCCGCCCCTTACACCCGGTGAGGAGATGTCCCTTTTCGGAGCAGCAGGAGCAGTGACGCGCGCAGCCTGAGCTGAATCAGCCCCGTCTGTTGTCGAACCATTTTGACCCTTTTCAGGCTCTTTCTCGGATTCCTGCTTCGCCTTCTCCCTCTCCTCTTTCTCCCTCTTGAGTGACTCGTTTATCTCTATATTGCTCGAGCGCTCTCTGGTAGTTCCCAAGGTGCCCGCACCTTCCCTGTAATCAGTTCCAGTGGTTTTATCCATTGTGGATAAATTATACGGATTCAGATCTTCCCTCGGTGTGACTATATACTCCGGGAAATCAGGGGGCGTATTGATAACGTCGGGGGCGGCGGGGGCGGGAGCGGTTGACTGTGATAACGCTGTCAGCGGTAAAATCCCCAAGACGCCCATTATGCATACGCTCAATAAAACCTTTCGCAGCATCTCTTGCCTCCTCGTTGCATCGCTAGAATTAAACTATACACTTACCCGGTCAAATACTCAACATGATTATTTAAGCGATACAGCGTACAGGCGTACAACAGTTAAACCTGATTCTAGAACCAGCAAGCCCTTGCGGACAGGGTCCATGCGCTCATGAGTTATTGTAGAGATAAAACCAGTGAAACGCGGCAACAACCAGGGAATGATCGATTTGCCCACCGGAGACGAGACGGGACATCTCAGAGACAGGAGCGGTAAAGGTCTCTATAAATTCAGTCGCATCGAAGCTCGGCTCTTCTATCTTCCTTGACGACAGAGCAAGAAATGTGTGGCAGGTGTTATTCTGAATTGCGGGATTGGGAACAACCTCGCCTATTTTAATCCACTCATCCGAGGTGTAACCCGTTTCCTCGATCAGCTCCCTCTTGGCGGCTTCCACGGGAGACTCGCCGGGATCAACTATGCCGCCCGGAATCTCTATGGTCTCCGAGCGGATTCCGTGTCTGTACTGCCTGATGAGCACTATCTCCTCCCCGGGCGTAACGGCGACCACGTTCACCCAGTCAGGGGCGTCGATTATAAAAAACTCGTGCTCCTTACCCGTGACAGGAGATACGCTGGTGTCTTTCCTCGTTGCGAACACCCTGTTGGAATCAAGCTCTTCAGATTTAACAACTTTCCATTTCTTTATCATCTCTGCCCATCGAATTTAATTATCGAATGAACCGGTAATTTTCTACCTGCGTATTTCAATCTTCTTCAAGCTATCCCTGGTTCTCTCCGAGTACCAGATATTAACGAACTCCTTGATTGAGGCCCTTTCCTCTCTTTCCATCCTTTCCAGATACGGCTTCCTTAAAATCTTCTTCACGCTCACAAACGCGTCTTTATCCCTGCCCGCGAAATCGAGCGCCGTTCTCCGGGCCGCATCGTTTAAATCCCCGGCGGAAGAGACTTCGTCGATAAGCCCGAGGGCCAATGCCTCTTCGGCTGAATGCATTTTACCGCCAAAGAGAAGATACTGTGAATTTCGTGATCCTACAGCGTATCTCAGCATTTCGACTATACTCGTAAAGACAGTGGAGCCGAAAGTGAGCTCGTTTAACGCTATTTTGGCCTTTCCCGCCGCCATCACCCTGTAGTCACAGGAGAGAGCGAGAATACACCCGCCTGCTACGGTATGTCCGTTAAGGGCCGCAATCGCCGGTTTGGGGAAAACGAACATATTCCTCACAAGCTCCGAGAATTTGGTTACATAACGATGAAAGTCCTCCTTCTTGTAATCGAGGAATTCCGGTATATCGAAACCGAAGGAAAAGAAACTCCCCTCCCCTGTCAATATGACCGCCTCAGTATTTTCGTCCGTCCCGAGCTCACCGAAAACCGCCTTGAGCTCATCCACAAAAGGCTCATTCAAGGCGTTTACCTTAGGCCGGTTGAGTGTAACGGTCGTAATACCTTCCGCACTGGATAATTCTGTGTAACTCATTAGCCCCTCCGTCAAGACTCAAATATCCGTTTTATTATCACATCCGCACAACTGCACCGCAACACAGGGTACTATACAAAACATATAATACGGTTAAAATAAAATCTTAAAAATCTCGTATTTAGAGCTTATGCAGAAATCAGGAGGTTCAGAAATGAGAAAAGTATTGTCACTTTTATTGATATTGATTCCGTGTCTTCTTATATCCGTTACGACGAGTACGGCGGGGGATAAAGGGGATGCGGCAAAGGGGAAAGAAGTCTTCACCAATACATGCGCATCCTGCCACGGGCCCGAGGGTAAAGGGGACGGTGTGGCGGCGGCCGCGCTCGACCCGAAGCCCAGAGACCTGAGCGACAGTGCATACGTCTCGACACTCAGCAACGAGCATCTCTACAAGGTCATTAGCGAAGGCGGAGCCTCGGTCGGCCTTTCGCCCATGATGGCCGCATGGGGAGGCGTATTATCCGAACAGGACATAAACGACGTAATTGCGTATATAAGGCAGGACATCTGCAAATGTAAGTACGAAAAGAAATAAGCCTTACCGAGAGGGCGGGGGCACAATATACCGCCCGCTTTACTCTTGTGTATAAACAGATTTAGAAGTATATACTTTGACCTAAAAAGATAATAGCAAGGGTGACTCCAATGAAGAATATTTGTAAGAATATCAAAGTATATTTTCTTATTATCTTCCTGTTCTTGCCTTTTTTGAACGCATGTTCATGGTTTCAACCCGGAACCGTCGAAGATCCGGACCAGGCTGTCGGGGCGCCTACGGAGCCTGAGGAGATAGAAGAGGGATACGAGGAAGGCGCGAATTATCCCGAGGAGTACGAATAACCGTATCTGTCTGTCCGAATCCGGTTTTTACGAATTGAGCCGAGGCAATAAAAATTATTATCCTTTGTACTATATTCTCTAAATGTTAATATCTTTTTAAATTCCTTGATATACAACCGGAGAGGTGACCGAGTGGCCGAAGGTGCACGCCTGGAAAGCGTGTAGGGGGTTAACGCTCCCTCGTGGGTTCAAATCCCACCCTCTCCGCCATATATTGAAGAGTGTGCCTCCGTATTGGCGGGAGTTTTTTAGCCGGGCGGCTCAAGGTGGAGATAAACTTATCAATATCTGGTATTTTATAGAGAAGGCTTAATTCTGTAAGTTAATATCAAGTTTTGAGAGATTCGCCAGTTAGTCAGGCCCGTACGGCAGGAGCTTGCGAACTCCGCCAGGCCCGGAAGGGAGCAACGGTAGCAAAACCTCCTGAGCGTTGCGGGGCACCTGACTAGCTGGTTTTAACGGTGAAAGATGTCCTATCTAGTCCTAGCGAGAAAATGGAGGCCCAAAAACTTCGACGATATAATCAGCCAAGAATTCATCACGCGCAGCCTCAAAAATGCCGTATCCACAGGAAAAATCGCCCATGCATTCATTTTTTCAGGCCCGCGCGGCGTGGGAAAGACCTCGACGGCGAGAATTCTGGCTAAAGCACTGAATTGCCAGCACGGACCGACACCCGATCCGTGCTCTGCCTGTGTGTTCTGCACGGAAATCTCGGATGGGAAGTCCCTCGACGTGATTGAAATAGACGCGGCTTCACACACAGGCGTGAATGACGTAAGGGAAATAATCGAGAATATTAAATATCTACCCGCATCAGCCAGGTACAAAATATATATAATCGACGAGGCTCATATGCTTTCGCAGTCCGCCTTCAACGCGCTCCTTAAAACACTCGAAGAGCCCCCTCCTCATGTGCTTTTCATGCTGGCCACAACCGAAGCTCACAAAATACCGGTGACTATACTGTCACGGTGCCAGAGATACGATTTTAAGAAAGTGCCTGTGGACAAAATAAGGGAGAATCTGTCCTCGATTACAGACGCCGAAGGTATCGACGCAGAGGAGGAAACCCTCTATACCGTGGCGCAGGAAGCGGACGGAAGCCTGAGGGACGCTCTCAGCCTGATGGATCAGCTTGTAGCGACATTCGGAACCAAAATAAGCCACGAAGAGGCGATCAGAATACTGGGTGTTCTCGATAAGGCGCTACTTAAGTCCGCCATAGAAGGAATTCTGGGCAAAAACCCCAAATCATGTATCGAAACACTCAACCTGGCAATTGAAAAGGGAATAAACCCCAAGCGCTTCGCAGAGGATTTATTGAGGACTCTCAGGTACGCGGTATTGATTAAAACGTGCGGGAAGGAGATTGTAGCCGATCTCTCGGATGAGGATAAGGACGTTATACACAACCTTATAGCCGGGGAGAGTGTAGAAACCCTGGAGTCCCTTTTTAACATGATGCTTGAGGGCGCGGAGAGTGTTCAAAGGTCATTTTATCCGCTGCCCGCGCTTGAATTGACCCTCATAAAACTCGCTACTCTTGTGAAGACAGTCCCGATTGAAAATATAATTAACAGAATAGAAAGCCTTTCGGGGAAGATCGGATCTGTCCCCCAGCAGGCACCAAGGTTTGAAGAGCCGCGGACGGACTATAAAAAAACACCCGAATCAGGGGCAAGCTCAAAAACTAACGGGACAGAGAATAAGACAGAAGCTGTCCAAAAAAAACCGGGCTCTTCGGAGAAGAGCCAATCCGAGCTTATTAAATTCATAAAGTCCAAGAATGCCGTTATGGGAACAAGGCTTGAGCAGGCAAAGGAAATTGTCCTTGAAGAATCGATCTTTAAGATAGTTTTCAACCGCTCTCTGCATCCTGAATATTTCAGGAAAAAAGAGACCCTGAACGCTCTCAAAAACTATCTGAGTGAATTTTATTCGGGAGATACGGAGGTTGAAATCGCAGAAAGCGAATCCTCTCCCGGAAACGACACCGAAAAAGGCAATGAAAAAACAAAAGAGAACAAGAACAGAATCCACGATGACCCCGCCATTAAGGACGCTATAGAAATCTTCGGAGGCAGGGTCGTGAGTGTAAAACCAAAACAAAAGGAGTAGAACTATGAAATTCGGGGGAGGCAACATAAAGAATTTGCTGAAACAGGCGGGCAAGATGAAGGAGCAGATGGAAAAGCTCCAGGCCGAAGCCGGCGAAAAGACAATAGAGGCGTCTTCGGGCGGCGGGATGGTTACGGTTGTCGCCAAGGCAAAAGGCGAACTCATCTCCATTAAAATCGAGCCCGAGATAGTGAAGGACGAAGATATTGAGATGCTGCAGGACCTTATTACAGCCGCTGTTAACGAAGCCCTCAGCCGGGGGCAGGATCTCATGAAGGAAGAGGTTTCAAAACTCGCGGGCGGTATGGGGCTTCCCCCGGGTCTTCTCTAGACATGCAGCGCTCAGGTCTGCCCGAATCGATCTCAAGGCTTATCAACGAACTCTCAAAGCTGCCGGGTATCGGGGAGAAAAACGCCACGAGACTCGCTTTCCATATATTCAGGTCTTCCGGGGAATACGCAGAGAGCCTCGCTCGCGCTATTATCGATACAAAATCCAAGGTTATACTGTGCGGAGTCTGTTTCAATTTCGCGTCCCGATCGCCATGCGAAATCTGCCGGGACGAGGAGCGGGATCAGTCGTCAATTTGCGTGGTGGAGGAACCCCTAGACCAGCTCGCTGTAGAGAAAAGCAGGGAATTCAGTGGGAAATATCACGTGCTTCACGGCGTTATATCTCCAATAGAGGGGATCGGTCCCGAGGATTTAAGGATAAAAGAGCTTATGCGGAGATTCGAGAACCAGAGCATAAAAGAAGTTATTATAGCTACCAATCCGAGCGTCGAGGGTGAAGCGACCGCTCTTTATCTGGCGAAGCTCATAAAGCCTCTCGGGGTAGAGGTGAGCAGGATAGCCCACGGCATCCCAATGGGCGGCGATATAGAATATATAGATGAAATAACATTAAGTAAAGCTATTAGGAATAGGAAGTATATATAAATATGATGCTCGGAATTTTGCAATTAGCTGTTAAGAACATGAATCGCTAAATTACTCGGATAAGTATTCGCGCAGGAGGAAATCATGCCAAGGATCGGGAGAGCTTTTAACGAGCTTAAAGTAGGGGATGTACTCTCGGAAAATATTACAATAACCGAGACTCACGTAGTAAAAGCTGCCGGGCTTTTCAATGACTACAACGCACTTCACACAAACGAGCCCGACATGAAGAACGCCAGATTCGGCAGGAGGATAGTCCACGGAGCGCTTACGTTCAGTCTCATTGTTGGGGTTTACAGCAAGGTGTTTCACGACACCGACATATCCACCGTAGAGGCGTCCATTAAGTTCACCGCCCCCGTTTTTATAAACGACACAATTACAATGGAATGGACAGTGACGGGGCTGGACGAGAAGCCCAAGCTCAACGGCGGACTGGTCGCGCTATCGGGAGAGATAAGAAACACAGAAGGCACTGTTGCCGCCACACTCGAAGCGAAGCTGCTCGTGGGGAACGAGACGATTTTTCCTCTCGAGAACTAAGACAGCATTGTTCTTTAGCTTCCTTTCCATTCGATACAAACCTGATTTTTGACTTAAAAGAGTCATTATGCTACTTTCTGTTTAGGACGCACATCAGTTTTAAATTCGGAGGTTAGAATGCGTTTTTTACACACTATGATAAGGGTCGGGGACCTGGAAAAATCGATAAAATTTTACACCGAAGTGCTCGGCATGAAGCTCAGCAGAAAGAAAGATTATCCGGACGGAAAGTTTACGCTCGCGTTCCTGGGATTTGAAGACGACCCGGAATTCCTCGAGCTTACCTACAACTGGGATACCGACAAATACGATCTGGGGAGCGGCTACGGACATATGGCTTTCGGCGTGGATGACATATACGCGACATGCGAGAAGATCGAGCAGGCAGGCGGCAAAGTTGTCAGGCCTCCCGGACCCATGAAGCACGGCACGACTGTGATCGCGTTTATAGAAGACCCGGACTCCTATAAGGTGGAGCTTATAGAACGTCCTTAATTATTCCGCCCGCACCGCTCTAACACGCAGCAAAAACTTCGCTCGCTATGCACTCTCTGCCGATTGACCGGTAATCCCGGCGGGCGAAACATAGAATTTCAACCGTCCGCCGCCTCAGTTCTCTACATTCTTCCCCGGTACCAACGACTCAATACCGCCGTCTACAGACCCGACACTTAATATATAACCGCCGAGCATATTATCCGGTACGTCGCTCTGAGCGATTTTCCCGACTGTGAGCTCATACATGCCCGTTTCGGGTATAGTCACAGCGATTTCGAGCGGCAGCTCCCCGCTTTCGATTCTTTCAAAATTGCCTATTCTACGGCCGCTTCTCAACCTGAGACTCGTCTCGGATCCGATGCGGCCCACCGAGGGGTCGCCGTCAAGCGTGACCGAAATCTGATCGCCTTCCACAGCCTCGAATCCGAACGTATCCCTATCCGGTTTTTCCGACTTGGGGTTGTCGCCGAGAAATGAAGCGACAGACACTACAGCGCCGTTGGAAGCCACGAAGCCCGGGAAGCTGATAGAAATCGCGTCCATGCCTTGAGAGACCTCGGAGATAGTAATATCCACAACGGACACTCCTGCCGGGATTACGATCTTGCTGCTGATCGTATCCTCATCCGGTACAGGGCCCGGATCGAAGCAGCGGTCTGTGATATATATGAAACATTCCCAGGACCCGAAGGGGCTTAACGAGTTGACTTCGGCAGTGTAGATATATGTCCTGCCGCCATCAGGACTAACTATTACCCTGGGTGTCTCCCTTGAGTAAGGGCCATTACATTGAACGCACTTTTCAACATCAGTATTGTTAGTTACGTGAAATTCTATCTCCTTAATAGAAAAAGCATTCGGGGGAAAGAGGCACACGGAAGAAATAATAAACGCATAAACCGCATAATGTTTTATACTGCTCATAAAATCCTCCTGTTCAGCCGGAATGCTCCGTCAGCATTGTCTGTTTCCGTTCTGAGCGCTGACCGGAACTAGCCAGATCGTTGCCGGAGAATTTCAGTTTATATAGTAATATTATAACTCCATTCTTGTTATCAACTCATAAATTATTTTTAGAATGTTTGTAAATCTCGAAGAGGGCATTAGAATAAAAATATTTGAGTAGTTACAGCTACTTAGGAGACTCCGCATCACGTTCGCCGCATGCATTATAGACCAGAATTAATGTCAAATGGAGCTTATAGAAAGGCCTGAATAATATCAGTTAACATATTACCCCTGCCTAAGTTCTCGCCCTTGAATCAGAAGGATATAAGAAGACGAGATTCTGAAACAAGTTCAGAATGACGAGATTAATTAGCGCAGCTCAAGGAGTTCTCAAATAATATCATACCCTTAATCTTTTCGTCTCTTCTTCCATTTGCTCTTTAAATATTTTTTTAGGTTCGCTTCGCGGCCGATCTCCGTGGGCTCGTAAAAAATCCTGTCCTTTAGTTCTTCGGGAAGGAAATCCTGATCAATAAAATGGTCCTCGGAATCGTGGGAGTACTTATAGTCCTTTCCGTAGCCGATATCTTTCATCAGTTTCGTAGGGGCGTTACGGAGGTGTATGGGAATCGCTACGCCCGGCTTGCTCCTGACCTCGGACAGAGCGGCGCTTATAGCCTTGTAGGAAGCGTTGCTCTTCGGGCAGCTCGAAAGGTAGGTGGCGGCCTGCGCCAGTATCAGACTAGCCTCGGGCATACCGACGTAATCGACAGCGGTGAAAGCCGCCGTGGCCAGGGTGAGCGCATAGGGCTCCGCATTTCCTATATCCTCGGAGGCGAGAACAATCAGCCTTCGCGCAATGAACTTGGGGTCTTCACCCGCTTCTAACATCCTGGCGAGATAATAAACGGCCGCGTCCGGGTCGCTGCCCCTTACGCTCTTTATAAACGCGGATATGGTGTTGTAATGCTCGTCCCCTCCCCTGTCGTACCTGTAATGGTGTGTCTGATACGCCTCTTTTATTATGTCTTTACTTATTTGAGCGACCTCGTTCAGGTCCGTAATATCGACCGCAACCTCGAGCGTATTGAGCATTACGCGGGCGTCCCCGCCGCTCTGGGTTATCAGCTCCTCCCTCGCCTCTGATGAAAGCGCGGTGCCTTTTATAATCTCGTCCTCACTGAGCGCTCTTTCCAGAAGGGCGTCAAGGTCACGAGGGGTCAATGCCTCAAGCACGTAAACGCTGCACCTGGACAGAAGGGGTGAAATTACCTCGAAGGACGGGTTTTCGGTAGTCGCCCCTATGAGAACTAAGGTGCCGTTTTCCACACTCTTAAGAAGGGCGGCCTGCTGCGATTTGTTAAACCTGTGAATCTCGTCTATGAACAGGACCGTCCTTCTGCCTATGTCCAGGGACTTCTCCGCCTGACTTATTATTTCCCTGAGCTCCTTGACCCCCGAAGAGATAGCGTTTATCTGAATGAAGTCGGCCTTTAGCTGTGTCGCCAGAAGTCTCGCCAGTGTAGTCTTTCCGGTTCCCGGAGGCCCCCAGAAAATCATCGAGCGGATGTGCTGCCCGCGCAGCATCCTGCGAATGACGCCGTCGGGGCCGACCAGGTGTCCCTGCCCTGCGAAATCATCGAAAGTCCCGGGACGCATCCTCTCCGCAAGCGGCGCCGCCCCCGCGGGAGGTTTAAAAAGAGAAGGCTCCTTGTCCAATCCTTTCGCGACCATAAAAAAAGACTAGAGGGTTATGCGAAACAAATCAATACTGGAGACGTATTATCTCCACGTCGCGACTTGAAATAAAATTGTTCGAGCTCTATCTTTAAGCAGTGATTCATACGAACGATATAAGGGAGTAATAGCTAATAGTAATGAAGGATTAAGCATGTCGAAGGGACGAGACAAACTAAGGGAGCTGGAACTCCTCATAAGATCGCATTACAGTCTGATATTCATCGACACCGCGGAAGAAGACCGGGCGCGAACCGTGTTGACGCTCCTTGCAGGACGGATGAAAATCCCTTATTTCTACTGGACGAGGACAAAGGGGCTGAAGAGAGTGGACATAGAATCCAAGGGGCCCGTTTACGGCTCGACCGACATCGGGCAGGCGCTGAGCCATATAGAGTCCTCGAAATTTCAGGCACTTTACCATTTTAAGGAGCCGGGGGATATTCTAGAGGACAGAGATCTAACGGAAATGCTTAAAGACGCGGCTGCCCCGTACTCAAAGAACTACGGCGCGATTATCCTTACCGGAAACGATATCAGAGTCCCGGACACCCTGAAACCCCAAAGCGCTTATTTTAAAATGCCCGAGCCCGACAGGGAGGAATACAGGGAGCTCCTGGGCCGGGTTGTGAGGGATATCTATTCCCGAATGACCGTGGATGTGAAACTCTCAGACGAGGACACCGAAAGGCTCCTTAACGGCATAAAGGGGCTGACATTGACGGAGGCTGAAAAAATCATTACCAAAGTAGTAGTCGAAGACGGCGCGCTTTCATCCGAGGACATACGGAGGGTAATCGACGCAAAGAGTGATATAGTCGAGAAAGAAGGTGTTCTCGAATACTACCCCGCGGAAGAGAGCATGGATGAGATTGCGGACCTTAAAACTCTAAAAACATGGCTTTCCAAGAGAAAGGAGATAATTTTACACCCCGACAAAGCTGCGGAGTTCGGACTATCGTTTCCAAAGGGGATTCTACTGCTCGGAGTGCCCGGATGCGGGAAGAGCCTATCCGCCAGGGCAGTCGCAATGGAGTGGGGACTGCCGCTCATGAAGCTCGATCCTTCGAACCTTTACAATAAATACATAGGAGAGAGCGAGAAGAATTTTAAAAGGGCTATGAAGACGGCTGAGAAGATGTCGCCTGTGGTGCTCTGGATAGACGAGATCGAAAAGGCGTTCTCAACCGGCGGGGAATCGGAGGACGGAGGGGTCTCGAGGAGGGTATTCGGGACTTTTCTCTCCTGGCTTCAGGACAGAAAAGGGGATGTGTTCGTGGTCGCAACGGCAAACGATGTCCGGAAACTTCCTCCGGAGCTCCTGAGGAAGGGACGGTTCGACGAAATATTCTTCGTTGATCTGCCCGACAGTGAGGCGCGGCAATCAATTTTCCGGATTCATCTTGCCAAACGGGGCAAGAACCCGGACGACTTCGACTTAACCCTGCTAGCTCGAAAGACCGGGGGCTTCAGCGGGTCCGAGATAGGGCAGGCAATAGTTTCAGGACTCTACACCGCGTTTTCCGGGAAAAAAGAGCTAAGCACGGAAATTCTGCTAGACGAAGTTGCCCTTACATGCCCGCTCTCACAGACGATGAGTGAGCAAATTGTCCGGTTAAGGCAGTGGGCATCGGAGAGGACAGTGAGCGCGCACTGACGGCTGTGAAAAGTTGAGCCCTGTCCTACTTCCCCTTTAACGCAAAAGAGAGCATTACCATTGAAAAGCCGTTTATTATGAAATATATCCCGACAAGAAGCCCTATTACGAAGGCGCTCGACGCGGGGAATTCGCCCCAGATCATAACTCCAAGTATTACCGACGCTATACCGCTTACGAGGAGCCAGACCCAGTTGGGGGACGGTTTCATCTGAAAGGCGTGAATGATTTTAAAAATACCTTCAACCAGGAGAAATGCGGCCAGCAGAATGGTCAGTGTGAGAACTCCCGCCATCGGGTTTTTAAGAAGCATATAACCGACTACAAGATAGAGAATACCGCTCAGCAAAATAAGTAAAAGCTTTTTCCAGTTCCCCGCGAAGAATGAGCCGATTACGGAGATTGCGCCGCCAGCAATGAGTATAAACCCGAGGAATACCTCGATCGCGTATGTGGCGGCTATGGGAGAGCCCGCCATAATGAGTCCCATAATTACGTATATCACGCCCAGCGCAAGAAGCCAGCCCCAGCTACCCTTTAAAGAAGGTGTACCGTTCATGTCGCATTCCTCCATCATAGATTTAATCAATTTCGAATAATAAATTATAAGCCTGTTCCAGGAATTGAAACAGTCAAAATCCGCCGAAGAAATTATACTGCCTTTTCTTTCGATTAACAGAACCTAAACTTTATCGAGTGAATCCGAGCGGTGCATTATTAAAACTATGCACAGTGAGGACAGAATAGCCGATACGGCGTAGCAGTACAGGCCGGCTTCGGCCGTGAAGCTGAAATTAAAACCCTTAGCCTTGAACATGACGATTATGAGTGCAACTATAAAGACATCGGCCATTGACCATTTTGACACATAACCCAGCGTTTTAATTACGCCGTTGTGGCTGCGGGTATGCCACAGCCGGCTTCTGGACAACGCCGCGGCGCAGAGGGCGATTTTGAGAACAGGGAAGACTACCGAGAACAGGAATATGATTATTCCAAGAAATATCGAGCCGTCCTCGAATAGAGATTTGATAATGCCCAGAAGGTATTGATTCCCTTCGGGTATCCTGCCCTTTTTGATAATCCACTTCTCAATCTCCTCATGGACACCGAACCAGTTCGGCAGCCAGTCAGGAAAATCGACGCTGAAACTTGATTTGATAAAGGGGAAATAAAACGCGCATATCAATAGGAAGGCCGACAGAATGATAATGAATATTCCGAGCGCGCGGCTGTGTCTGTTTATAAAGTGAAAGGAATTATTAAACATAACTTGAATTAGAACCGCTCCGGCGCGTTTTTCCCCTCAAATACCGAGGATTGAACGCACGGCGACGAGGTCGCCCTTATCGGCCATTATTAGAACCCTGTCTCCTGACTCTAAAACCGTAGCACCCCGTGGAACTATTGAGCCGCCTCCCCTCTTTATTAGCATTATGAGCGCGCTTTCGGGCAGCCCCAACTCCACAATCTGCTTTCCGACGGCTTCCGAGCCGTCGGGCACATCATACTCGACCGTATCCGTATTCTCCTCGTAGGGGAATTCAAATTCTACATTTCGTTTCTGAGGAGCTTCGCCGGGGGCGTCAACCCCTAGCCATCTTGAAACCAGCGGAATGGTCGTCCCCTGCAAGAGCACGGATGTAATAACTATAAAGAAAACCAGGTTGAACAATCTATTAGATTCAGGCACGCCCGCCAGAAGCGGGAAAGTCGCAAGCACGACGGGTACCGCCCCGCGGAGCCCCACCCAGGAGATAAATGTCTTTTCCCTGGCGCTGATCCCGCTCAGAGAAAGAGAAATAAACACCCCCGCAGGGCGCGCAATGAAGATTAAGAAAATCGATACGACAATACCCGGAAGAACCACGGGAAGGAGCCCGGAGGGAAATACGAGTAATCCCAGTATTAGAAACATCGTGATCTGAAGCAGCCACGCAATACCGTCATGGAAACGGGTGAGGCTCTTTTTATTTACAAATTCCCTCCCTCCCATCAGGAGACCGGCGATATAAACGGCCAGAAATCCGCTCCCGCCTATCGACGCCGTAACGCCGTATGTGAACAGGACAAGCGACATGGACAGCACAGGATAGAGCCCTTCAAAATCGAGCCTGAGACGGTTTACTATATACACCATAGCTTTACCCATTCCATACCCGAAGAGAATTCCGAGCACCATCTGTTTTACAAGCAGTACCGCCATACTCAAAACGGAAGACTCCGGGTTAATAATGAGCTGAATAAATCCTATAGTGAGAATAACCGCCATTGGATCGTTACTCGCGGACTCGAATTCGAGAAGTTCATTCAACTTCCCTCTAAGCCCGGCGCCGCTTGAGCTCATAACCGAAAATACCGCGGCGGCATCCGTGGAGGAAACAATTGAGCCCAGAAGTAAAGCCATGAGAACCGAGAAACCCAGGAAGTAATGAGCGAAAGCACCGACCAGAACGGCGGTAAGGAAAACACCGATAGTCGAAAGGGATACCCCGCTCCAGAGAACTGGGGAAACATTCTTCCACCCGGAGTGAAGCCCTCCTGAAAATATTATAAAGGCCAGGGCCAGAACCCCGAGCAGCTGAGCCGACCAGGGGTCGTCGTAGTATATACCCCCGGGTCCCTCCGAGCCCGCGAGCATTCCCACGATTAAAAACAACAGAAGGGCCGGAACGCGCAGCTTGGAGGCCGCTTTACTGGCAAAAATGCTGGCCAGGACCAGAACGGATGCTCCCAGCAGTATGTATTCAACAGAATAGTCCAATATGCACCAAATCTCCTGCTCAGGATTAATAGCAATTAAAACTTAAAAATGTGATCTAATTGCCGAAATAACCATAGCCCGCCAAGTACTAAAATACAATAAAATTAAGACCGGAGACTATACCGTTAATCAAAATAGAATTATAATTCTATTTTAATGATAGAAGGACGATTGAAGACTAACCGTACAGGGAGGATAAAACCGATGACCAAACGATACATTGAAGCGCTCCTAATATTCGCGGCCCTTGCAGGATTTGTTTTTTCCACACTGGGGAGCCCGGATATCTTCGCTGATGAAGCAAAAACTTCTCTGAAAAAACCCGATAATACGTTTACCCCTGTAGTAGTATCGGTACTTAACGCACCCAATCCGGTAAGAGGATCAGTCGGAAATTATCATTTAGTTTACGAACTCGAATTATTAAACGCCACCCCTATGACATGGGAAATAGGCTCGATTGAAGTTAAGGGAGAAAAAGAAGACGATACGGCATTTCTAACCCTGGAAGGAGATGAGCTTAAAAGCAGAATGCGTTTAATTACCGACACAACCCCGAGCACAACGCTTGCCGGGGGTGAGACCGGGATAGTGTTCGTGCATTTTTTTGTAAAGGATAAGAAGGACATTCCGAGATCGATAATCCACCGAGTCTCAATCGGCGTTCCGGGCGGCATCCCCGCAGGTTTCGCAGATTTTGCAGGACTCCCCGAAGGGGCGGAAGAATATTCCTACGCTTCGTCGCCGACAGAGGTAGGGTCACAGGACGCCGTAGTTATCGCACCGCCTCTTCAGGGCAAGGGCTGGGTTGCAGCCGACGGATGCTGCGACTCCATAAGACACGTGCGCTCAATGATGCCGATAAACGATAAGCTCAGGGTAGCGCAGCGCTTCGCCATAGACTGGGAAGTGATAAATGAGAACAGACTTATTTTTATAGGCGACCCGAAGGACGTGGAGAGTTATTTCTCTTACGGTAAGAACGTTCTCGCTGTTAGGGATGCCAGAGTAGTGACCGCGGTGGATAAATACGAGAACCAGATTCCAGGTGAGCTGCCACCCGGAATGACCCTCGAGGAGGCGGACGGAAACCACGTTGTGCTCGACCTTGGGGACGGGAGATACGCGCTCTACGCCCATCTGAAGCCCGGAAGCGTTAGGGTCAAAGAGGGAGATACGGTCAAACAGGGGCAGGTAATAGGGCTTCTGGGGAATACGGGAAACACATCCGCGCCCCATCTTCATTTCCACGTCATGGACGGCCATGCGACCCTGGGCTCAAACGGGCTCCCGTATGTAATCGACGAATTCGATCTCATTGAAAAGGCGCCGTCGACTGAAGCGTTCGACAAGGCAGAGAGGGAAGGGACGCCGCTTGAGGTTGTGCCGGTGAAGAGACCCGGATTACATAAAAACGCATTACCATTAGATCAAAGAGTGGTTAACTTCCCGTCGACCTGAAACTGAAAAAGCTTGATTCAGGAGCTGGCGTGCGCGTAATGTCGTTCTTTGAGCATTTAATTTAATATTTCGGCGAATTCCCTGAATACTTTCGTGGGAACATGCTCTCCCGCGCCAAAAATATTTATTAGAATAACTACTACGGACCCGTTTTCGGGATCGTACATTACGAGAGACGTATATCCAATATATTCCCCCGTGTGCCCTATCCAGCCGCTTATTTCCCCGATCCCCAGGCCGTATTTATCATACTCGGGACAGCTTCTTTTTTCTCTTTCGGAATCGTCGTCATCACATGGATCGAATACTATCGGAGTCAAGCTATCTATACGTTCTTGCTGAATATTTTCGTTAAGTAGTGTCCCCTTTCCTAACGCATCCGCCCACTTTCGCAAATCCAGTAGTCTCGAAATCATTGCACCGGAAGCGGCGGAAGCGGAAGGATCAGTAAACGTAACATCCTGTAAACCAGCTTCCGGGTCAAATTCCACATATCCTCTGGAAAACGGTTCAGGCATGTCCGGAGTCTCGGGGTAAAAGGTTCCTTTAAGTCCAAGGGGGTTGATTATTCTTTTTTGAATCTCGTCTCCCACGAAATTTCCGGTTACCTGCTCTATTATCATTCCGAGAATGACTGTGTTCGTGTTCGAGTAATGCCAGCCCCCGCCAGGCGGGAAATAGGGCGCGTTACTGTCGGCGAAATCCACAAGCTCCCGGTTAGTCCATTCCCTGAGCAGGTCGGCGATAAACTCCATCACGAATTCACCGTCTTCCGTATAATTGAATATTCCGCTCCTCATATTGGCAAGCTCGGCAATGGTCGCGTCTCCGTTCTCTACATCGGGCAGGTAGTTTTTAACAGGGTCATCCAGACTGATAAGCCCTTCATCCACAAGCTGAAGTATGACGGTTACAGTGAACGATTTTGTAACACTGCCTATTCTGACATGGTCTTCTTTTGAGATAGGCTCGTCGGTTTCAATATTAGAGACGCCCTCTTCAATAATTAAACTTCCCTGCCCTGGAATCCATACACCTACCAAAGCGCCGGGAACTCCAAACTCCTCCATATTGTCTGAGAGAATCTCTTTTAGCCTGCGAGCAAGCTCAGGGTCAAGAGAATTGTTGTCCGATTTGCAGGAAGTGAAAAATGGGAACGAAGATAAGATTATTATTAGGATTAAATATGAAAACGGCCTATTCAGCTTAGCGACTATTCTCTTCAAATATTTGTCAACCACTATTATTATGTCCCAAATATGAGACTGGATTAAAGTTAGTTTACTTACGAGACTCGCTAGTTCAACCTGTATATAGCGGCAGCAATTTGCCCAAGATCGTTATTTACTTCGAATCAACCTTATCATTAATTATAATCATTCAGGAAAGCCTATGATTGTGAATTGAAGCTGGTGTTCGTTAGTGCGCGGCGCGGGCTCAGGGAGAAGCTGAACGTTTGTCAAAATGATTCCGGGACTGTCTTGTTCCATGTTTTCTTCTTCCTCAGTATCTATAACATCGTCGAGGTCCAGGCCGTCGCCTTCATCATCACCGTCTTCCTCATCAACATCCAGCAGTATTCCGACGTTATCAAATTCTTCAAATTCAAATGGAACTCCCTCCGCTTGGGCTATTGAGTTGCCGTCCATCACTTGAAAATGCAGATGCGGAGCGCCGCTCTGGCCCGTATTGCCCAGGAGTCCGACAACCTCACCCTTTTTTACAAAATCTCCAACTTCCAGGCGATCATTACTGCCAGGTATCAGATGCGCATACAGGACATAGATACCGTTGCCTATGTGCAAAATCACGATATTCCCGGCGCCGTCTGACAAGCTTATTGGGAATGGCGGCGATTCACCAGGCTTATTATCCGGAACTCCTTTAACCACGCGGCTTACGACTCCGTCGCTTACTGCCATCAGTTCCGTGCCATATCCTAACCAGCTCTTATTGTCGTTAGCATCGCCGACAAACAAGTTATTTTCTTCATCAACTTCCATTATATCAATAGAATAACGCTCAGGGAAAAACTCTTTACCGTCCACTGAGCGTATAACCCGTCTATGCGCAGAGCTGGAAAAATCACAGCAGCCGTTTAGATTTATCCATCTGCCTCCCCTTATAGGTTGGCCGAGCACCAGGGCTTCTTCTTTGTCCACGTCCACTTCAGCACTAACAGACAATGCGCTCATGCCCAGGATCTCGGCAATAATTGGCGGGCCGTCTATTTCGACTTTATTTATAAGAGTATCAGGCACCGATTCTCCGCTGTCCAGGGTTACATCAAGAAAAACAACCGCCGTCTGACCGGGGCCGATTTGATCTACTGTAACTTCATCCAAAGGGGCTTTCTTGAAAGGGTGATATTGGAGCAGAAGAGTTCTTTGTATCAAGTCATCGCCTTGTAGTACCAGCATCGGCGCTGTATCAACTGCATTACCAAAAACAGTTAGTTTTTTTAAGCCGATTGTCTCGGTCGTGAAATTTTCTATCTGAAGCTCATAGACAAGATGAGTCAACCCGTCACTTGCTCTAAAGGGCCGGGGCTTCTTCACCACCTGCATAATCAAAGGTACTAGCTCATTGCCGTCGTCAGGCGACGGCTCAAAGTTGACAAGGTCGTCAGACCGGCTCACTGAGCTGCTTGTAGTAGATATTTTCTTTACATTCGAGCAGCCTGCGTAAGAAATAAACATTGTTAATGATAAGATAAGTACAAAAATTGCCGGTGTTTTAATTTTCACGTTACTCCTCCTAACTAATTGGTACTACGGGTCAATGCTCTTTTTTATGCATCTATAAGCACAGGATTAATGATCAGCTAAACAATGATGATTTAACCTGGGAAAACCTTACCGTATATCAATTAATTATAACTCCGATTTTCAGTGGAAGAGAAAAAGGCGGCAAGAAAGAAAAAACATTGAGATATTATAAAAATCCGGGGAATTAACGGGCCCGTCTTCAGGGGCCCGTTATTATGAAGTAAATATTATTTTGCAAATCGCCGGGAGAAGGGCACTACTCGGTGCGTGTCAAGGTAAATGCACTTACCTGCTTTTCTTCACCGCTCTCGTAATAGGTCCATTCCTGCACCATGTTATCCGTGTCCTTGAAATTAAAGCTGACAGCGTGCATGTGTCCGTCCTTATCGGCGTTTAGGTTAGTACCGCCCGCGAAATCCAGATCGATACGGTCGCCGGTAGATTCTTTCAGAGTAAAATGAGGTTGATTGTTAACGGCGCAGTAGTGCGTCATGTTAAGCTTACCGTCCACATCGTAATAGACAGAGACCATTTCGTGCGGCGTTCCGGGGGAAAGTGTCTCTACGACAACGCTGCCGTTTGAAGAAGTCTCATAAACGACAGATATAGGCACTTCCTTGCCGTCCATTACAGTCGTGCCCTGCCACGAGCCCTCAAGCGTCTTCATTTTTTCAAGCTCCTGAGAACCCGTTACCGGACTCATGTCATGCCCACCCTTATCTTTGACCGGATCGGCGTAAACAGCATTAACCAGTACCGGCAGTAGTAAAAACGTAATAACAGCAATACAGGCAAAATATCTCATTTCAAGACCCCCATTAGTTTTTTTACGAACCTATATAAAATGGCTTAATATACTTATTCACGCAAATAATTTATCGAGATTTCCGAGACACTCCGTCCAGCCCTTTCTGTGATTTTCCTTCATTTCGCCCTCGGGCAGGAAATCATGCTCGAGTGTTATTTCGGTGCCCTCAACGACCTTACGGAAATGAACCGTAACGACAGTGTCCTGCACAAAGTCCGAGCTCCAGGTAAACACCAGCTTTTCTGAAGGGAGAATCTCTTTGTACTCGCCCGTGTGCTCATAAACATTCCCGTCGGTGGTGTGCATGCTGAGTGTATATTTACCCCCGACTTCGAGCGTATTACTCACTTCGACGGCCCAATCATCACCAGCATAAAACCATTTAGTCATAATCTCCGGCTTCGTGAAAGCCTCGAATACCCTCTCAGGGGCAGCTCTTATCAGCTTCTTTACGATAAGCGTGGTTTCACCCATCTCTCTTCAGTTCTCCTCTTTCGGATTTTCGAAATATTCCTCTAAAGAATCGAGCCTTGCCTCCCAAAACTTCCTGTATTTCAGAATCAACTCCGATACCCTGTCTAACTGACGGTAGTTCACACGGCACTTTTTTGTCCTGCCCCGCTTCGATTGTGATACCAGTCCCGACTTAACCAGCACACGGATATGCTTGGATACTCCCTGGAGCGTCATATCGTACCTTTCGGCAAGCTCGTTCACGGTCATGTCCTTTTCGACAAGATGGGCGAGAATATTGCGTCTTGTCGAATTGGCGAGGGCGTGAAAAATATCATCCAGATCAATCGTTTTATTAACAACCATATGGTTGATTATAGCAACAACCATTCTTATTGTCAACTCTATAGTTGATATTTTATGCGCATTTCTTTTCAGCAGGCTCCGCTCAGTTTCCAAAACCTCGTGGATTAAGTTTTATAAAGCCCCTGATTACTGTATAATTTCTAAAACGACGTTCACCTGTGTGGAAATTCGCCTGAAATCCGGACAACCCGCGAATTACGGGGAACGGTCAATCCAGATTTTTTTAATCATGCCGGCAATTAAGGAGTCAGCGATTAAAACTTATATCCCTAAAATAACCCATACCTCGGTTTTCCTGATGGCTCTTCTCCTGCTTGCCGGAGCGGGCCAATCTGACGCCCTCGATGCTTCCGTTACCGAGTCCATAGGCTCATACACTGCCGGATGCATAAGAAATTCCACGGCAATCCCCCGGGACGGGGAGGGTTTTCAGGTAATCAGGCCCGGAAGGGGAAGGTTTTACGCCCATCCGGACACAGTCAACTACATCAAATCCCTCGCCTCGAAGGTAGATGAACAGCTAAACGGTATACTCCTTATAGGCGACGTAGCGCAGAGGACCGGGGGGCCGATGTTTGACGAGCACAGCAGCCATCAAACCGGACTCGACGCGGATATTCTTCTCTGGCAGCATCCGATAGCGTTAAACAGGTCTCTCACATTTGTCGAACGGGAGCATATCCACCCGCAGTCCGTTTTAACCGATGACGAAAGACGGATAGACGAATTTAAATGGAACGACAACATGGGGGAAATACTGAAGCTCGCGGCCTCGGATAACAGGGTTGACCGTATTTTCGTGAATCCGTTGATAAAGAAGAAACTTTGCAGATCCTACGAGGGTGAAAAATGGCTCGCCAAAATACGGCCCTGGTACGGACACGACGGGCATTTTCACGTCCGTCTCAGGTGTCCGCCCGGGAATCATCTCTGCGTGCCGCAGAAACCCCTGAACATTTACGAAGACGGCTGCGGAAGCGAGCTTGATTCCTGGTTTACAGCCGACGGAAGCGTTAAAAGCAGGAAGGCATCGGGAAAAAGCATCCCGCCGAGACTTCCCGATGAGTGCATACCGATAGTAAACGGTCTATATTGACTCCCCTGCCCCCCTTACCACACAGCATGACAAGATCCGGATAAGTTGTCTGATGCCGCTTATTTTTTTGATATTCAGAATCTATTCCGCCGGATTAAACTCAAATACCTGACCGAGCTCCGGGATATCTATATTGCCGAAGCCCTGTTCTTCAAGAGCCGACCTGAAGAATTGCTGTCGTCCGTACTCTCCGTGCACGAGAGACACGTTTTTCAATTTTTTCCTGTCCAGACCTGAAAGGTATGAGAGCATTTCAGGCTGATCACCGTGCGCGCTGAACGAATCCATCACGACAACTTTCGCGTTTACGTCTTTTTCAACGCCGAATATTTTAATCCTCTTCTGTCCCTCACGAATCCTTGCCCCAAGTGTGTGCGGGGCGCAGAACCCGACAATCAGAACCGTGTTCCTGCCATCCTCTATATTGTTGTTCAGGTGATGCAGTATCCTTCCACCCGTCATCATACCGGATGCGCTTATTATCACGGCCGGACCCTCCAGATAATTGAGGCGCTTTGAATCCTCGGTCCTGCGGATATATTTGAGATTATTGAATCCGAACGGGTTCGGGTCATCTATCATGTATTCAATTATCTCGGAATCGAAGCACTCGGGATGCATCCTGAAGACCTCTGTCGCATTCACCGCCATAGGGCTGTCAACGAAAACGGGAATTTCAGGCAGACGTCCATCGTGCTCAAGCTTATCCAGTATATATACAATTTCCTGCGTCCTTCCCAGACTAAACGCCGGAATCAGGAGCTTACCTTTATTTTTAATACACGTTTCATAAATTATCCGAAGGAGGTCCTCCTCGTCCTCGGGCAGCTGTTTATGCCTCTCCCCTCCGTAGGTGGACTCGCAAATAAGGTAGTCGAGGTTCTCCATGGGGACCGGGTCTTTCAGTATAGGCCTGGCGGGCCTCCCGATGTCACCGCTGAATCCTAGAAAAACAGGGGGCTGGCCGTTCCGGCTGATCTTGAGCGTGACGCTCGCGCTTCCGAATATATGGCCGCTGTCTCTCAACTGAACGGCCACGCCTTTTCCCAGCTCGTGCCAGACGTTGTAGCTGATGCCGACAAAGCTTTCTAATGCCTTGTAGACGTCCTGCACCGTATAGAGCGGTTCGGCTTTTCGGAACTTGCCGGACCTTTTTCTCTTTTTATTTATGTACCACGCGTCCCTCTCCTGAAGCTTCGCGCTGTCGATGAGCATAACGGCTGAAAGGTCTCTCGTGGCGCTCGTGCATATGATTTCGCCGGAATAGCCGTCTTTGGTGAGCTTGGGAATACGACCGCAGTGGTCTATGTGGGCGTGGGATAAGATGACGCAGTCAATATCCGCGGGGTTAAAAATCCATTTCCCGTTAAAATCCGCGAATTCCTCGTCCCTTCCCTGGTAAAGCCCGCAGTCAAGAAGTATCTTATACCCGTCGTCAAGCGTAACGAGATGGCAGCTTCCGGTAACCGTTCTCGCGGCTCCGCAGAACTGTATTTTCATTGATTATCCTCGCAGGAAATTTCTCAATTATGACACAGGGCGGCTGTTTTACCAAACACACGGTTAATACGTTAAAGGTACATAGAAGACCTTATACTGGAACCGAATACCGGGGAATCAGGATTTGTATCCACGCTTCAATTATTCGGACCCGGTTAATTCCCGCTGCCTTCGACTCTTCGGACAAAAAATCTCGAATATATCCAGAACAAAAAAATGACAAAGACAACTCCGCCCGTATTGGCGAATATATCCATCAAGGACGCGGACCGCCCGGGAATATAAATCTGAATTAATTCAATGGCCGCTCCGAGTATAATGATGAAAGCCAAAAGGTGTTTTCTCTTGCCCTCGGACGGCACCGATATATATGCGAGAAGGGCCATTAACCCGTACATAAGGAAATGCACAATCTTGTCTTTATATATAGCGGTTCCCGCACTGGGCAAAGGTAACAGACTGAGCACAATTACAAACAGAGTATAAGCTATGAATATTGTCTGGAGCATTCAGGGCAGCTTTTTATTCCCGTATTTAAGCACAGTATTATACTTGATGAATCAATTGTTAGTTACTTTGCCTGAACATAAATTTTGTGATATATATAGTCTGGAAATCATGCCTAGCCTTAGTATTTTAGGATATCGAGCCGAACCCTAATGAGCACCGCCGTTCAAGCCAAAAACTACTGGATACAGAACCCGACCTTTGACCTCACCTATCTCGGCTTCGGCTGGATAATCGTATTCCTGGCGTTCGTAGCGTTCAAACAATACACAGGCGCGCTCGTTATAATGGTGCTGGTTTTCAGTTTCGTACACCGTCACTACACCTTTGCACTCGTCTACGGCCAGAAGGATGAATTCGAAAAGAGAAAGAAGAGCTATATACTACTGCCTGTCGCATTTCTCCTTTTAACCGCGGTTTCACTTCTCCTCGGATTCTTTACCATACTGCTCGCTATATCCGTAGTGTGGACCATGTATCATACGATCGCCCAAAAATACGGGTTTACCAGAATCTATTCCCGAAAGGCGGGATACGGAAAGGCATGGATCGATAAAGGCATAATATACTCCTGGTTCGTTTACCTTTTCCTTTCGCTCGGGGAGACGAACAGGGACACTCTCGCACAATACAAGATAGGACGTTCCCTTCTGGACACTATCGGGAACTACCTGCCCATATTCACTTTCGTATCCTATGTCGCTCTGGGTGTCGCGGTATTTTTTACCATAGCTTATGCAGTGGAGGAATTAAGAAACAGCGATAAACTGAGCGTCCCCAAAAACCTGTTCGTATTTTCGATTCTTATTCTATACTCTATATTTCTCTACGACCTGGTTATAGGTTTTGTAGTCTTCGGGTTCTCGCACGCACTCGAATACATAGCGTTCGTGAACGTGTTCGTTAACGCGAAATATAAAAAGAAACCAGAGAATACGAGCTTATTCTCAAAGGTGTCAAGAAGGCAGTGGGTTTACAGCGGCGCTTTTACGCTGGTTCTGGCGGGTATAAGCTTCGCGGGCGTGAACATAAACGAAAGCGCCCTCGGAATTTACATTACCGGATCCTCATTCCTCCATTTCATATATGACGGCTGGATATGGAAGGTCAGCAGGCCTGAAGTCGGAAAGCCGCTCGATATAAAATACGCCCCCACTACCTGATTAATCTAATTTTCAACCCCCGCGGTCAGTTACCCCGTCCGATTTAAAACTATAAAAGAAATAACGCGAAGTTGTTGACTGTTCGTTCAAGATTGGTTATCTTGTTTTAATCATGGGAAGGCCATACGAATTCGACAGGGAAGAAACCCTTTCCAGAGCAATGGACGTTTTCTGGGAAAAGGGCTACAAAGCGACCAGCATTGACGATCTCGTAAACAGGATGGGGATAAAGAGGGGCAGCATCTACAACACCTTCGGCGATAAGCATTCCCTATTCATTGCGGCTGTTGAATATTACGGGGAGGCCGTCACATCGGAAATGATCAAGGTTCTGGAATCCCCGGGCTCACCCCTCAAGAACATCCACAAGTTTTTTGACAGAGTGGTCAATTCCCCGCAGGACAGGAAAATCAGGGGATGCCTCATAAGCAATACCGTAGTAGAACTCGCTCCCCACGACGACAAGGTAGCTGAGGTAGTGAAGGGAATATTGGCCAGGATACAATCAGCGTTCCTTAATTGTCTTGACAGAGCGGTAGAAAAGGGTGAACTGCCCGAGGACACCGATACGGTCGTGCTGTCCCATTTTCTCGCTACAAGCACGCACGGTTTAATCGTAACAGGCAAGTCCGCATCTAACCCGGAACAATTGAAAAAAGTGGTAAACGTAATTTTGTCGACTATCGGATAAAAAATTTTAAATCTTTGTTGAACGCTTGTTCAACAATTAAAACAAATAAGGAGGTATTAAGATATGGCGAAAATAGCATACGTAGAGAAGGACGCAGCGCCTGAGAATGTAAAAGGAGTTTACGAGCAAATGGAGAAGAAATTCGGGGTGGTGCCCAACGTTTTAAAGGGAATGGCCAATAGTCCCGAATTGTTCATGGGCTTCATACCGTTTCTGGGGGCGGCTCTGGGTCCGAGCAAGGTGGACAGTGCGACAAAAGAGCTCGCAATTATCACTACATCCAAACTCAACGGGTGTAACTATTGCGCGGCTCATCATACGGCAGCCGGAAAAAGAGCGGGACTCAGCGATGAAAAGGTTAACGCAGCTCCTGATGAGACCAGCGATGCTTTTGACGACAGGGAGAAAGCGGTAGTCAGGTATTCCAAGGAACTCGCGCAAAACGTGGCGGCGAGCCAGGAATCACTCGATGAGATGAGAAAGCACTTCGATGACGGTCAGATAGCGGAGCTTAATATGGTAAACGGCGTCTTCCATGTTTTAACCAGATTCGCGGATACGTTTAAAGTAGAACTTGAAAAATAAAATATAAGTTGCTATAATTACATTGAAACCAGACAAAGGCTTGGTTTGGATCCCTCTTCCATCCCCACCAGACGTCCAAACCAAGCCTTATTTTTTTCATTCACACAACTGAAAAGCTCCTCTCATTTTCGCTAGACCTTCTTTCCCTGCATCATCTTGGATTGTAATACCCTTAACAATTTCTTTTAATTCCCGCTCGGAGACCCTGGATGAGAGCTTTTCAACCGCGCATCTGCAGCGGGTATCGCATATCTCCGCGTCAGACGTCTCTATCACGCATTCTCTTACGCAGTAAGAGTTAAGCTGCTCTTCGGGACTATCCTCATTGACCGCAGAGTTACAGGAAGCAAACAGAAGCAAAAGGAAAAACGGTGTCATCGCATGGGGTTTCATGCAATACCTCTCGCAGTATTTTAATATTGGAGCAAACTCAATCAAGGGTAATTATCTTGTTTTTGTCCCGGTACTGCGATGCACCGAGCGTCAATTCATTTCCTTCAAGCATCACCGTCCCCGTATCCCTGTCGCCGCGCGTTATCTGCCCCGTGCACGACATTATAAGCCTTTCATCTTTCTTACCCTTCGCTTCTTCGGAAAAAGTGAGATAATTTCCGGTATTGAAATCTATCAGAAAAACAGTCATAGCCACCATCGTCCCTCCCTCATTAGACCTTGTATCCAGAACATGCAGCCCGCTTCCCGTTTTGCCGAGATACCTATAGGCGAAGTATCCTTTCTCCCCCTCATCCAAATCATATTCGTACGATACATAACCATCGTCCGAAGTTTTAAAAGGCTCATAATTTTCGTTGCTCGACACGCACGCGGCTACGTCCACCGAACGCACAACCGGCGGAGGGGAGTCGGCCAGACCCACATTAAACCTCCTTACGCAGCCCGGATGGATAGCCTTGCCGTCGAAATAAAAGCTCTCATCCGCTTCTTTCAATTGAGCCTGAACACTGGGCGCGGACGCTTTACTCCGAGACTCCGCGAATAAGTGTTGCGGTGATATATGGGAAAATAGAACCGTTAGTAGAATGACCAATAGAGTATAAAATATCCTCATTAAGACCTCCTTATTAATATTCAAACAGGGAATATATATTTACAACAACCGGAACGAAAGCAATAAAAGAAAATAATAGAAATATCAAATAATATCAAACAAAGCGCATTGTATCTAAAGAAAAGGACACTAACACCCGGCACCTTAATGCACAGCATTAATCGACATACCACCTTCTTTATCCCGAGCTTTTATTTTTCCTGGACTATCGGGAAAACGCATTTGGGCGCACCGTAGCCCTGAGTCCGGTAACGGGTTTTGTCGAAGTAGAAGCCGTGCTTTTGAGGATTCACCATATCGAACCAGAGGGAATCCAGCTGGCAGAGAATCGGGGTTAGAAACGGCACGCCATGAGACTTGAAGAAATTAAAATAAAAGCACTTATATACTTCGATTGAAAAGCTGTCCTCCTCTTCATTTTCCTCATGCGGAGAAGTCCACTCGAATGTCGTCCCGTACTGCTCCATAAGCCAGCTGAATATAGAGCGCAGGCGGTCGGGATTGTCCTTGCAGGCTTTGAGCATGAGAGCGAGAGAGGACTGCATCGAGATATTGTTTATCCCGTCCATCATAGCTTTACTAATGAACTCGAGCGTGGAGTCCCTATCACCTATAACAGGCAGGAGATTATTATAAGCGGACAGTATAATGGAACAAAGCTCCAGATGGCCGTGGGAGGGAGCGTCTTTTATCAGTGCCGTATCGGACTTCTCTATGGTTTTTGCGTCTTCCTTTATTGCCGTAATCAATTTAACTGCATCGGCTTTTAAGGAATCCCTGATCCAGGCCTCAAGCCCGTTTATGAACTGCCCCGAGGCCTGATGACCGAAAACCCAGTGCTTCGGGAAATCTCCGATTTTTGAAATATTTCCACTCCTTTACTTCCGCTAAATTTACGGGATAAAGCCTTCCACTTCACGTGTGTCGCTCGTGATATAAAACTTCCAGTCCCTGATTACCGCCCTTCCCTCTTCGTCCGTAACGTCATCCAGGTCCAGGTGACTCGTTATATAGTAAAGCCTGTCAATCTCGTCCTTCTCGGCGGGCCCCCGGTTAGCGTCCCTGAATCGCTGCTGGAGATAGAAAGGCGGGATGGACTGTTTGTAGAGGGTTACGGTAATATCATGAACCCGAGCAAGAGCAGCCTCGTCAAGCGATACTAAATATTCGATAACGTCCGCTCCCGTAAGCTCTGGGTCGGTGTAATAGGGGTCGGACGCGGCCTGGCCGTGTGTTTCGGCAAGCGCGTTAATAAACGGCGAGTCAAAGAAGGTTATGAAAAGTTCGGGATTATAACCTTTCGGTCTAATGCGGTTATCCTTTACGTCCTCGACGCGCCTTAAAAAACTTGTAGTCAGGTTACCGGCGGAATCTTTAATAAGCTCCTGATATATCTGGACCTGGTCCTGCTGCGTTATGACCTGGTAATGGGGCTGAAACGGCGCGTCCGGGAATTTAACCGGCTCCTCACTGGGAAGAACTTCGTCGGTGGTGCCGTCCAGAATTGCGCCCAGCTCATTCGTACGCCCGGAAGCCCATAGCACATTGCCGTCTATGTCTCTGACAAGGAACTCAATGAATATCCGCCTGAACCCTACTCCGGACGGAAGGTAGTGTCCTACGAGGTTAACGACTTCAACAACGGCACGCAACTCACCCTCCGGGGTTATCTCCAGCTCCTGTACCTTTATGGCGGCTGTCTCGTTTTGAGCCATTTCTATCATGGACTTTTGCCCGGTAATCAGTGAAGGGACCGTCGCGGTTCCCGTCATATAGTCGATCTGCCGCGCGCCCAGTATCACGGGGAACTGCTGAAACATCTGATTGATGAAAATATTAAGACCGTGTAGCGAGTGGCGGGCGAACGTATCACGCTCCGTTAAAGTAATATCGGCATCGGGGAGACGGTTCGTCGTGGGAGCAAAATCGCTTGATTCTATATTAGCAATTTTAAATGAAAGGTCTTCACCCATGTAATGCGTCGGCATATGGCAGTCAGCGCAAGATTTGAAATCAGAGCCGCCCGGGGCAAAATCGCTGTTAACCCATTCAAGGTGTGTCGTCTGCTCGTAGCTGGCGCCTATTATCTCGCCCTCGTTCGTTATGATCGGAAGGAGGATGTTATGACAACTCCCGCAGGTATCGGAGCTGAACGCGTCCCCGCTTACGAAGTAATCGGCAAACCTAGGTGTAATACCGATAGCGTTCTCCATCGGCTTGGGAACTATGGTCGAATCCTCATAAGGGCCGTATATCTCATCAGGAGGCCCGGTTACAAAATTCCCGGTGAAAGTCTCTTCCTGTCCGAGATCGACATCCGAAATATGGTGACACACGGTGCAGGAAATTCCGTCCCTGGCGAGCGCTCCGTATTTCTGGTCTTTATTGCTCGGAGAGTCCGGCCACTGGGTCACCATGTCGAGGCTGAAGGGCTTCCCGAACGGAACTCCGGGAGGAGGGGCTATAGCGAATAATTCCTCGCAACCCTCCGTATCCTGACCGGGAGTATCTATAGCCAGCTGCCGCTGCCCCATCACGCCGTGACAGTGAAGGCAGGTATTCTCGATGCAAGTGGTGAGTTCAGGCAGGTTGTTTGTCTCGCTCTGGAGCTGGGAAAAGAAGATGGGATCACGTCCGGCCAGGCCCATGGGCGACGCGCTCCATTCTCCGTAAGGAGAAAGATTGATTAATTCAGTCGTGCCGTTCACGTCTCTCTCCAGAATCATATTCGGAAAGGACGCGTTTGAGTAAGTAGCGTCGTGACAACCGATACACTGGTCCGACGTAATAAACTGGTCGGGACCTGTAGATGCCGAGACTACGTGATCGTAGGTCTGAGCGGGCAGACGGAGCATCCAGGCCTCTGGGAAACTCACTTCATCCAGTTGATTATAAAACTCCAAGAACCGAGACGTAGGCTCCGGAAGAGGGTCGGAAAACGGAGAATCATAACCTTCTACTTCGCCGTTCCCGCGAGTTGCCGTCAGGCCCGCTATCGAAGCCGAATCCTGAGTAATCAGAGCTATGATACCGGGAGTGTGAACAAGCCCATCGAACAATTCGTCGGGAAATGTTTTGCCGGGCTCATCGGATGTAAAGAGCTTGTACTCTATTCCCGGAGTTAAAACATTATCCAGAGAGGAAAACGTTAACTCGCTTACAGCGGAGGCATGACAATTGACGCAGTAGTTTCCGTACTCACTGTAAGGGAATATGACATCGGGAATCTTGTTTGTGCTGGAGAATACATAACCGGTCGGATACCAGAGGGGGTTGGGTGAAGAAGGTATTATTTCCCCGCCAAAAAACTCCTCCCCCGTTACCGCAGTCGCATCAAAAATTGGAGGGTTCCCTATTTCCCAGGCGAAGGTAACAGGGTCCTGGACGACCGAATAGCCGGCCCAGTACCATCCGTCGTGCGACTCACCGCTCTCCTTGACCATTATCGTCCATGAGTCGGGCTCAACATCGGCGTTAATAACCATACAGCCCTCGCTATCGAGGGCTATATCGAGCTCCTCGTTAATCGAATGCATCTCCTTTACAATCATAGCGCCGTCGGGAATCTCTCCCGCGCCGTCATTACAAAGCCAGTCAATAACCTCGGGAGAGTAATAAATTCTTACGGCGGGATGTACACCGAAACTCTCTCCGCTCCCTATTTCGCCGACATAGGGGCCCGTCATACGCCAATTCATATCGCTTACCCAACCGAGCTCTGCTGCATAGACCCTGTCTCTGGCAAAGGCCTGAAGCTCGGCATCGTATATATTCTTAAGATCCAGCTCAGACAGGGGCGGAGGGTTTTGTAAAAATCCGGGGACAGGGTCTCCGGCATTAGAAAAGCTCTGGCAAAACTGATCAATTTGCTCCAGGGTCGCGCCCGCAAGCGAGTCTACACACACCCACTCGTTCGGATCGGCAGGCAGAGGCCCGTTATTAATTTTATTATTATCGGTATCGCAAGAACCAAAAGCAACAAGAAAAACCAATAGAGATAATAGAGCTTTAGCGGTTAGTCTCATTCATCCTCCAATAATGCAGTTATAAAAAATAACTTCCGCCACCCTGAAAACCATAAAGATGTATCAACTATTAATCTGTCAAGCTAGAATAATTAATACAGATGTTTTACGAGAATATATTAATTATATAGCTGTTTTAATTATGTGATTCAAAATATATGCGGATCAGCCAAACGTCGAGGATAAAGGGTTATAGCCTTTGATGTTAGATATCAATTCAGAGCGTGACAGCTCGAGGTAGCGGCTTACAATGAACAGATCAGCCAGAGCTAAAAGGGAAAGCTCGGGGTTCGCGCAGACGTAAACGGGCCTCCATTCGGGATTAAATTTATTTTTGAACCGAAAGAGACCTTTGTAATCAAACGCGAATTTGAGAGCTCGTCCCGCTCTAAACAGCATTTTTTGTTTAAGGGAATCGCTGGAAGACCCAATATGAGAACCGAGCGCTCGAGGGGTTATAAACGGCACCTCGCCCAGGCTGAACTCCTCGTAGCCGTCCTCTCTTAGAATATTCATTACCCCGGTGAAGAGGGCCTCCATAACTCCCACAGGGGCTTTTTTATGCCTTAGAATCATCTCAGTGTGGGCACAAGATTCCGCGACGGTTGAAACGGTAACTACACCCAGCCATTCTTCATCGGCGGCCCTGAATACAAAACACCTCGTGGCGCGATCGAATCCTGCCCGGAAAAGATATTTCAAATTCGGCTTGCCGCCGTGCGCAGTGAGCGCGGTAAACCCGGATACCCTTTCGGAGTTTAATCCCGTAAAGGGAATTTCCTCCACCTCTCCCCATCTGATCCCCCTTCTTGCCAGCTCTTTTACAGAAGGCCGCTCTCTATCCAGGTCCTTTAAATCTATTACGGCCTCGGCTCCGGTCCTTATGATCCCGAACCCATTCCGTGCAAGGAACCCGGCAATTTCGCCGCTACACCCTCTGATTAATATTTTTCCCCCGAAGCCTGCGCATAAATCGGTAAATACCCGTTCAAAACTATAATCCAGAGGGATTTCCGCCGAGTGTGCCCACACTGTCCCGGACAGTGGGAGATAGACGGACTCAAATCCGGGGCGATCAATATCGTTTCGTGACCAGCTGAGCGGTAATGATTGTATCACGGTAGTACCATCAGTATAATTTTATTAAAATATGATACTTGAAGCATCTTCTGCGACAAACTTTCTTTTTTGTATTGAGGTATGCTGACCATGATTCGATCAGATAGAGAGGTCTATATTTAAAAATTGGGATTAGAAATATTTACTTTATCCTTTATAATTGAATTGAGATGATTTAAGCAGGGTAAAATATCCGTTAAAACTGAACCAGAAGGTGAGAAAAATGAAATCCAGATTGAATCAATTTATACTTATCTTTCCGGTTTTAATCGCTGTAACAATCTTATCCTGCAGCTCAGAGGAAAAAGCGGACATGAGCGGGAAGACATACGACGACCCCTTTGCGTACTGCGAGGCTGCCGGAACCGTCGATTCACCCGGCCCGGAATATAAGGGACCCGCTGTTCCTGAGTCAATCGCGGAAGGGTTGAAAAAAGAATTCGGCTCGCCGGAATCAGCCCCTACGGACGTGTTTAAGAGGGGCACATACTGGCGCTGCATGGACGGCAGGGTTTACGCGTGCAACGTGGGGGCAAACCTGCCCTGTACAGAAAAGGCCGACACGAGCAAAAACCCCAATAAGGGAATGACCGACTACTGTAAAGACAATCCAAACGCAGAATTCATCCCCGCTTACGCCTCCGGCCGCTCAACTGTATATGAATGGAAATGTAAAGGGTCAAAGCCCGAAATCGTCAAGAAGATTATCGATGCCGACCCGGTGGGGTATCAGAAAAACATATGGTATAAGATAAGCCCGCCTGAATAAATTCCGGCCGGGCTCCGTAAGTTTAACCCCTATGAACATGCGTAAACGAAAGAAACCCGTCGGCATAACCGGCTCGACGGACCAGGAAATCGAACGTCATCCGAAGAATGTCGAATTCAGCAAGGAAATCCACCAGAATAAATTACCTCTGTTTAAAATTTCAATAAGTTCGTTCCGGTTGTCGTGAAGAACTCATTTAAGGCAAGTAATATATTAAGGAAGCTTTAGAGGCGGGATGTTTAATCAGAAACGGGATTAAACTTATGTAAATAGTTATTCCTTCCGCTTGAGGATCCGTTTAACCGCGGAAACGATGCCGGGCGCGCTAAGGCCGAACTTCTTCATAAGCTCATCCGGCTCTCCCGACTCCCCGAACCTGTCCATCATCGCCACATATTCAATCGGCACAGGGCAGTTTTGAGAGACCACCTCGGCCACGGCGCTTCCAAGCCCCCCGTGAACCTGATGCTCCTCGGCGGTCACCAAAGCGCCCGTTTCCTCCGCGGCTTTTATAATCGTATCACTGTCGATAGGTTTAATCGTGTGGCAATTAATCACTCTCACGTCTATTCCTTCCCCGGAAAGCTCATCCGAAGCGAGCAATGCCTCGTACACGAGTGAGCCGCAGGCGACGACAGTAACGTCCCCTCCCCTCTTGTAGGTTTCAGCGCGCCCGATTTGAAAAGGCGTTTTTTCGGTGGTGATAACCGGAACCTTTTCCCTTCCAAAACGCATATAAACGGGGCCGTTCATTTCCGCAATCGATACCGCTGCTTTCTTCGCCTCCGGGTAATCGCACGGAACTATGACAGTCATATTCGGAAGGCATCTCGTTATAGCGATGTCTTCCATGGCCTGATGCGTAGCCCCGTCGGGACCTACGGATATACCGGCGTGAGCGCCCATAATCTTGACGTTGGCCATGCTGTAGCAGACGCTGACACGTATCTGATCCCAGTTTCTGCCGGGACTGAACGTAGCGTAGGATGATATATACGGTATCTTTCCCGAGAAGGCCATTCCGGCGGCTATACCGGCCATATTCTGCTCGGCTATGCCTATCTCCACGAACCTGCCGGGAAATGTTTCCCTGAACTCGGCCGATCTCGTGGACTCCGTAAGGTCGCAGCACAAAACGACCACGTTTTCATTCGCCCTGCCGGCTTCCACGACCCCCTCGCCGTAGCCGTTTCTCTGCGGAACCTGATCGGGTCCGTTGAATATATTCGCCGCCAGATGCATTTTATCGTTCAGTTTATTACTCATGTTCGCAGGTTATCTTTCCGCCGAGAGATCTCAGCTCGTCAAGCTCATCAAGCGCTTTTTCAGCCTCCTCTTTATTAGGCGGCTTACCGTGCCACTCAGGCTTGAACTCCATGAAATCGACACCCTTCCCCGGTATGGTGTGCGCCAATACGACAACGGGCTTCTCATATACCGCCCGCGCCTCCTCAAACGCCTCAATGAGCGTTCTCATGTCGTGCCCCCCGACCTCTATCACGTGAAATCCGAATGACGCGAGCTTGTCCTTTAAGGGCTCAAGCGGCATGACGTCCTCGGTGAAGCCGTCAATCTGAATGTTGTTCCTGTCAATTATAAGAGTGAAATTATGAAGCCTGTTCTTCCCGGCAAACATTATCGCTTCCCATACCTGCCCTTCGTCCATCTCCCCGTCCCCCACCATGCAGTAAACCCCGGACATGCTACCGTCCATTTTTCCGGCAACCGCCATTCCTACCGCGATGGAAATGCCCTGTCCGAGCGGGCCGCCCGAAGCTTCGAGTCCGGGAACCGTCCCGCGGTGCGGATGGCCCTGGAGCCTCGATCCCAGTTTTCTGAGAGTCATCAGCTCCTCTACAGGGAAGTAGCCCGATTCCGCCAGCGTCGCGTAGAGCACGGGACATATATGAGCGTTACTCAGAACAAACCTGTCCCGCTCCTCCCAATCGGGATTTTTCGGGTCATGCTTCATCACATGAAAATAGAGCGTGGCAAATATGTCGGCGGTGCCGAGAGAACCGGCGGAATGCCCTGAGCCCGCTTCCTCAAGCATTTTAATAATATCTTCCCTTATAAGATTCGCTTTATCTTCGAGATAGGCTACCTGTTCGTCCGTCACTCCCACGGAATTTTCGCTCCTTAAAATAAGTGGCATCCTTCGACTGCACACTCCGTGTGCGCTCAGGATGAGCGGGTCGTTTTTATCGAACCTAATATAATCTATTAATCACAGCAATTCCAATCAGGGCCGGTTTTAAGTGATACCTCTTAGTCGCCGATAAAATTTACCGTGATTATAGTGCCAGTAATCTATAAAATGAAGAAGAAATGTTAGTACCCGTCACATTGAATAACCATGGGGATGAAACATTAATATGGTTAGTCTTAAGCGGAGCCCGTCGATACAGGTTCGAACCATATGAAACCCAAGCTCCGGACGGGTCTTTGATTCAGCGGTGCCTGAATATTTTTATGCAATAGATCCGGACGGGTGAGTAACAGGCTCCCTCTATAACGTCATATTATCTAACACAGGTTTGCGGGGAAATCCGTAAAGCGGGGGTGGAATAATTACTCCATTTCGCTTGCGCAGCTTACGCAGCGGTCCGTGTAAGGCAATGCCTCCAGGCGACCCGTGGGGATAGGATCGTCACAAATTGAACATATGCCGTATTCGTCCTTTTCCACTCTGTCGAGTGCGACTGTTATCTGGCTTAATTCGGTGCGGATGCTCTCATCGAGCGCTTCGACCACTTCCTCGTTTTCACGCTCGATTGCCTGCTCTTCCCAATCCTTCGCGTGGGTTTTCCTGAGCGACTCCGCGACTTTATTCAGTCTGTCCTGGAGCTCCGCCTGTCTAGATTTAAGCTTTTCTATTATCACTTCATACTCTTTCATACATTACTCCGGGAATAATTAAAACAACTTATTAAAAAGATTAACATTTATTCGCAATTTTAGAATAGCAAAAAGCCCGGATAAAGTAAAATCGGGTTTGGGTCAGTTTAAACAGCACAGGGCCTCCGAATAATAATATACCGCCCGGATACCTACAGGTTTTTATGTTTTAGGGTTGTCGTGATTTTTAGCTGTGCTTATTTAGAGTGTCAGAAAACTTGGAGTATCGTTTTCTTGAAGAGCGGGTTTAGATCGTCCATTGACGAATCTCTTATCATCCAGCAGTCTATCTCGCTACTGTCACGGGTAAGAACCAGGTTGTATCCGTGCTCCTTGCCCCACTTCATCTGCTCGGAGAGGCATGAATACTGCTCCTGCTCTCCGACATTAAGGGCATCGACGGGCTTGCTCAAGGTTGTTTTCTTGATCTTCCCGATATATATGCTGCGTGAGAACTTAGTGCCCGTATGGGCTAAATTGTCCGTATTTAACATTTTGCACCCCATGCCTTAATTGTTAATCAGGGATAATATAAGGGTTAATTGCCGGATTTCAAGGGGTAATTGGAGATTTTGAGAATTTTGAAACCCACACTTAATAAAAGAATATAATACTACGACGGAATTCCTTTTCTATTTGCATTTGTCAACCAGTGCTTAATTTGCCCAACAAATTCCCATACGTCATTGGTACTGGGCTTCATATAATTAGGCAAGCTGGGATCTTCACCCATTTTTTCAAATATATCTATAAGCCAGTCAGAACCATGGCCCACACCTTGGAGCCCAGGCAGCCATGATTCCAATTCCCCCTTGCGTACAACAAAGAGACCATAATCAGCTAATTTGTCAAACAGATTATTGGCTGCTTCCTTGTCAGTTGGACTTAGAACAGAAACTCCACCATCACGTTTCATATCTTTTCCAGTTTCTTCAAATTTTTTCTTTACTGAACTTCGTAGTGAGGCAAGTGAAGCATGTTCAAGCTCTGGCGCAAAACCGGACTTTAGAAAATTCGTCCAGACAGATCCACCATCTTTTATTATATCTATATCTATAATTCCGGCGGCAGGTATACCCAGCTCTCGCAAAGGGCGTATAATTGTGTGTATTGTTTGTTTATTCTGTGCATTTAAAAATAAACAATTTGGTATCCCTCTATCAGGATCATTCAAAATTAAACGTTCATTAATTTCTTGATAAAAGGCACGGTCTGAATCGGACTCAGTAACAACTATAAATTCATAAAAAAGTCCTGCCAAAACCCCTGTTGATCTTAACAATGGATTCCTCATCAACCTCAAAATATCATCTTGTGGCAGTATTCTAGCAGTAGCAGAACTGTTACGGTAAGTTAATCTTACAATAGTCACTGGTGCGCCTGATTGAATACATCCCATGACAAAATTAGTACTATGTGTTGAAATGAAAAGTCTTTTTTCAGACTTAGAACTAGCTCGAGCGATTTCTTTTCCTAATTTGAAAGATAGGGCAGGATGTAAAAATGCTTCTGGCTCGTCAATCAATAATACAACCGGATCACCAGCAATTATCTCAGTTATAATACCAGTAAATGCTTTGACCCCATCACTCGTCGCGTCTATAGGCATGGCCTTTGAATGGTAGGACACAGCTTCTTCATCAATACCTCGCTCTTGCCTTATGTCTTGTGGATAATAGTATGCCAGCCTCAGCCTAAAACGTCCTAACTTTGTAGGATCAATTACAAAATAATAGCCAAAAGCATCGAATATAATCCTTCTGACTTCTTGTCTCTTTGAATCATCCGAAAATAAAACCTGAAAACTGGTTTGGGGATGTTGTAAATCACCAGCTTCTTGTTCATTTATGAGATTAATTCTATTTTTCCCATCTAGAATAAGAGTATTAAAAGCTAAATACCAAGGACAAAATTGTTGGGACCTAGCATTTGGGTTTGCGAACGCTTCAAGTAATTGTTTCTTGTTTACCTGATTTCGTACACCTTTCTTTCCAATTATTATATGATCGGAATAAACAGATTCACCAAGTTTAGGTGTGAGCAAATTATTTTTTATTTTAATTTCAGCAACTTGTTCGGAGAAAGACTCAAATTCAATTTGGTCAAGTATCAAATTTAAATTATTTTTTTGCCCATTGCGACAAAATTGATTTATCTCATCTAAGACTTTACTTTTCCCCGAATTATTAGGGCCTACAAACACGGTTACCGGTGTCGTACTAATAACTTCTGCTGGCAGACCTAGAGCCCTACCGAATTTTAGCCGAATACTTTTAATCATCTGTGACTCTTACTCACATGATATAACAATAAGATAAAAATATAGTAATTCTTATTTCGATTGTATATGAATTACAATCAGATAGTCAATACTATAGTGGATAGGATAAATTAATAATAGTTGGTCAAAGTATTAATATTACAGTGATTACAAATTTACACGCTCTAACACGGCTCGCTTTTCTTACACGACTCGATGCAGTTGTCCTCGACTTTCGGCCTGCAGCACTGAGCCCCTGTGTCTATGTTCAGGCAGCAGCACTGATTGGCGGAGCAGGTTTCGTCGCCGCAACTCTTCTTGGCTACGACAATATCAGGGCCGGATGTGAATCCGGTGAGGAAATTCATATCCTGCTCGAGGTCCATGCCTGTAAAACTTAACACTTCGGGCTGCTGAGACTCGGCCGGTTGATTTGTCGCAAAGAATATTCCGCCTGAAACCAGCAGAACGAATACCGCAAGGAAAGAAAGTAGTCTGATCTTGTTTTTCATGTTTTAGTGTCCCCCTGTTATGACAAAAGGATTAATTAAAATACTCGTATTTGCAAGTGGAATTTTTATTTTTACGAAGGAAGGGGAATGACATCCATCGATAGTTCGACAGGCTCACTACTAGGATGAGGGGGTTGAAAGGATGAGATTGCCGCGGTTGCTTCGCAACCTCGCAATGACAATGTTGGGCATATCGGAGTAGGAGAAAAAAAGATGGGATTGCCGTAGGGGCTTTGTTTGTTTTAAAGGTGCCGCTTCTCCCGGCACAGTTACCAGATTGCATTCGATCCGCAATATTGATAGAATGAAAATTGGAAATGTATCCAGGCCGGGCAGCAGCTTTGTCCCGGGAGAAACATTGGAAGAAAAGATAATGAACTATCCGAATCCGGAAATACTGGTAAGCACTCAATGGCTCGCGGAGCATGGGGATGAGCCCGACGTGGTTATAGTTGACTGCCCGTGGGAATATTACTCTTACACACGAGCACACATACCCGGCGCGGTTTGCCGTCCCGGACACGCGTATGTCAAAAGCATAGATCAGGATGGGAATCAAAGCCTGTTTGTCGCGAATGAGAGCGAATTTGAGAAACTGCTTGCCGAGCTTGGAATCGGTGCGAATTCGACCGTAGTTCTTTACGACGAATGGGGTTCAATCTTTGCATCCCGTCTATGGTGGGTCCTCAGATACTACGGATTTCAGAACGCGAAAATTCTGGACGGCGGGTGGCAGAATTGGGTATCATCCGGTTTACCGATCAGCTTCATTAACTCCAAGCCCGGCGAAGTGGAAGACCCGGTTAGTCTGACACCACGTCCTGACAGGATGATCACGCAGGACCAATTGATAAAACAATACAAGGACCAGGAAGTTCAAATACTGGATGTTCGTTCCGAGGATGAATATTTCGGGCGCGCTGCTCACGGCAATAAAAGGGTGGGACATATTCCCGGAGCCAGCCATTTAGAGTGGAATCTTTTCCTTGAGAACTCAAATGACAGCGAAGGGGTAAGAAAATTCAGGTCAGCGGACGAAATAAAATCCATACTTAGCAAGGCGGATGTAGACGGAAATAGAAACATTGTAACCCACTGCCAGGCCGCCGTGCGCGCTACATTCGTGGCCTTTGCCCTTGAGCTGATGGGTTATACGCCCGCAAGAGTTTACGACGGTTCGATGGCTGAATGGGCGAACATGGATGACACGCCGCTAGAATAAAAACTATAAATTAACAGGTATAAACTTCCTCATCCCTTGCTTCTGATTTGCTCTTAAACCAGAATTCGACCGGGCTCAGGATGAAGGGATTAAAAAGATGAGATTGCTGCGCCGCTTTGCGGTTCGTAATGACTATGTAGGGTTGACTGAGGAGTATGGAAAAGGGACACCCTTCGATTGGACTCAGGAGGAATGAGGCATGATCACCCCCATCCTGACCCGCTTTGAGGTAGGGAACATTGAGTCGGGAGTTAAAGAGCATAAGTGCCTATTAGGCAGTGGCGTCCGATTCCTTGCACGCTCGAAATCGTTCCCCTCTATATGGGGAAGGAAGTAAAAAACAAAGGAAGATTTTTCGCGGAGTTTATGCTGAGTAGATCGAATGGCTCGAAATGGCATCTTTCGACTGCACACTTCATGTGCGCTCAGGATGAGGGGGTTGAAAAGATGAGATTCTGAAATAAATTCAGAATGACACAATTGAGATTGCCGAGCCGCTTTGCGGCTCGCAATGACGGATTAACGGATTGCGCCCTTCGACAGGCTCAGGGTGAGCGTGCATGAGGACGCCCCCTGAAAATGAAAGAAGTGGATTCCCGATAAAGGCGCTCGGGAATGACAAGGAAAAGATAAAACATTAAATTTTCTTTTCCTTGATGAAAAGAAACAAAAATCACCGACTGCACGGAATATGGCTAAAAATGCTTTATTAAGGCTAAAATCTTTTAATCCAACCGCGATTAGAATTGTAGTTTAGTGAAGCGAGACTAATTACATTGTTGCTTAATAGGAAAGGGCGTCCGATTCCTCGCTAGCTCTAAATCGTCCCAAAAAGATTTTTACGTCTCAATAAACCATTTTCTAAACGCCAATTCTGTGATGTCGAAAAATAAAAAAACATTGAGGAATGATAAAGAAAAGGCAAGGATGAGATCCTGAAATGTATTCAGGATGACGACTAGCTAAAATGGATTGTAGAGCCGCTTTGCGGCTCGTAATGACAAAGTAACGCTGGCTGAAACGATGGAAAAAGAGGTAATCCCCAACCACGTTAAGGATTAAAGGTGGTTCTACATTTCTAGTTATAAACCCTGATTTCGTTGTAGAGGGCGTCTCTCTCTACAGGGATGAAGCCCGCGCTCTTTATCATGTTGACCATGAAATCGCGGGTGTGCCCTAGCTCTGACGGAGCGCCCGCGTCGTGGATTATCTTCTCCCGCATTATAGTGCCGTCGGCGTCGCTGCATCCGTAGTGGAGCGCAACCTGGGCCATCTTCTCGCCGAGCGTAATCCAGTAGGACTTGATATGAGGGAAGTTGTCGAGATAAAGCCTGGCCAGCGCGTGTACCTTAAGGTCATAGGAGGCGGGGAAGAACTTCACCTGCTTCTTGAGCCCGGTATTTTCCGGCTGGAACAGCACAGGAATAAAGGCGAAGAAGCCCGGGGATTCGTCCTCGACGTTCCTGAGTCTCTCGAAATGATCGACAACGTGGAAAGGCTCTTCGATATGTCCGTAGAGTATGGTTGCGTTTGTGGGAATGCCCATGCTGTGGGCGAGCCTGTGAATCTCCTCCCACCTCGTGGCTACGGTCTTGGGGGCGCATATCTTCTTCCTAACATCCGGATGAAGAATCTCAGCCCCTCCCCCTGTGAGCGCGTCCACGCCTGCATCCCTGAGCGTCTCAAGCACCCCTTCCAGGCTCTGGCCGCTTATCTCCGTAAACCAGTCAATCTCAACGGCGGTAAAGGCCTTGACGTGGGTCCGGGGAAAGTTGTCCTTGACCAGCTTTATGATGTCCAGATAATCCTCGAACTTCCAATCGGGATGGAGTCCCCCGACTATATGGACTTCCCTGATCTCATCGCTGAGGACGGACAATATCTGCTCGTGAGAGAGCTCGTAGGCATTGGCGGACTTTTTTGTAGTTCCGAAGGCGCAGAACCTGCACGATATGGCGCAAATATTCGTAGGATTGACGTGCCTGTTGACGACGAAATAGACCCTGTCCCCGTCTTTCTTGCGCTTCACGTAATCGGCCAGCATGCCGACCGCGTTTATATCGGCCGTACTCATAACGGTCATTCCGTCCTCAAACGTGAGCCGCTGCCCTTTTTCCACCTTGTCTATTATCGGGAAGAGCTCTTTATCGAAACAGAGTCTTTCTACGTCTTCCAGTATTCGTTCCATCTTTCGGTTACCGTCTCCTTTACGTCTTCAGACATTTCAATTACCTTAGGATACCAGTTTTTCATCGTTGCATCTATCCCCATCCTGCCTCCGTACACGACGGCGGAGCCTCTGAGCTCCGTGCGCTCGAATATAACGTCCAGATAGGGGTCGAACCTGGTAAATATACCCCATATTAGCTCCGTGTTGTCGTGAATGTCTATATCGGGGCTCACGGTTGCTATGATTCGGACATCTTCATACCCGGGGGTTTTGAATATCTTGTTTATCATACCTTTGGGGTCCTGCTCGAGCTTGATTGCGAGGATTCCGCCCTTAAGGAGCCTCCAGTCGATAATCTCCTTATGCTTTTCCCTCGGATCGGGGAGCGTCGCCGGAACCTGCCTCTTCTTTCTTCCTGCGCCCTGTTCTCTGACAGCGTTAATACCCATCTTGCTTCCCACATTGAGCTTGCCGCTCGTAAAATCGAGCGTATCGAGCGGGGCCCAGGGAATCATCAGAAAATCCTCGTCAGGGTCGAAGTTCTCTCCTATTTCGGTAAGAACGGCGTCCCAGTCCCTGGGGTTGACGTCGCTTGAAACCGTAATCATTACCTTGGTCAGGAGGAGCTGTCCCGTGCCCCACAGGGCAAGCATGGCCTTGATGCCGTTCTTCGGGTAACGCTCGTCCACGCTAACGACGAGCAGGTTGTGAAATCCCGCCTCCGGATAGGCCCACATGTCCCTGACCTCCGGGTGGATAATTCTTGTGAGCGGAGAGAACATATCCCCCGCAGCCATGCCCAAAAAGACGTCTTCCTTGGGCGGCTTGCCCACTACGGTCGCGGGGTAGATCGGATTAATCCTGTGTGTTATTTCGTTAAGGTGAAATACGGGGAAATCCGCCTCCATCGAATAATGCCCGAAATGGTCGCCGAAGGGGCCTTCCTCCCTGAGCTCGTTCTGGGGCACTACGCCCTCGATAATGAACTCGGCGTTTGCCGGAACCGTAAGCGATAGGCTCTTCGCCTTTACCATAGGTATCGGCTTACCCCTCAGGTAGCTCGCGAATGCGAGCTCGTCCATGCCTTCGGGAAGGGGCGCAATTGCGGTGAATATCATCTTGGGGTCGCCGCCCAGCACAACGGCGGCTTCGAGGTCCTTGCCAGTCTTTCCGGCTTCGTGGTAATGAGCGGCCCCGCCCTTGTGTGGATGCCAGTGCATCCCGGTGGTTTTCTCATCGTATATCTGAAGCCTGTAAATCCCGAGGTTTCTCCTGTTCGTCACGGGATCCTGAGTCAGAACCAGCCCCAGTGTGATAAATCTTCCGCCGTCGAGCGGCCAGCATTTTATAACTGGCAGCTTGTCGAGATTCGGGCGTTCCTCTATCTGCTGCGAGATTCCGTGCTTTACTTTTTTGGTCCTCATGGACAGAAGGTCGTACGCCTTCGGAAGCACAGAAAAAAATGATTTGAGGGACGGCGGGTTTACCTTGTGAAAGAGCTCGACCAGCTCCTCGCCGACTTCCCTCGGCTTTCTGCCGAGAGCGAGCTCGACTCTCTCCTCAGTGCCGAAGAGGTTAATCGCAAGCGGATACGCGGCGCCCTTAACGTTCTCGAAAATAAGGGCCGGGCCCCGCTCCTTAATGACGCGCGAGGATATCTCGGTTATCTCCAGTATCGGGTCCACTTCGGTCTTAACGCGCACGAGGTCGCCTATGGCTTCAAGGTAATTTATGTACTCCCGAAGATCGTAGAACTGCTTTTTGGACATATTAAATCATTTACCTTTTCGAGATTCAAATAAAGACGAAGGTCCAGTTGTTTTAGAATTACAGCGACTTTAATAACTTATCATATTGACTGTGAGAACCTATCCAGAACCACACCACAGTATTTTCTTCAACCTTCAAAACACCCATAGCCCGCTATCCGATTCCTACTCTGATTGTCAAGACCCGGATGGTATGGATTATCTTTCCATACCTTATAATTCTTTCGCGCTGTCTGTTTAACTCTCTCGGGAAGATTCCTGAAACATCTAATGAAATCTTCTGTCAACTCCGATTTCACAATTCGTCGAATCCCGATTTTTTGGTTTTACCGGCTTCAGATTCTTCCAAGGCCTTTTTCGCCGGCTTATCAATTTTCGGGTGCGGTCTGGCCAATGCTTCATTCCACCTGCGCTCGTTTTCGATGTCATCCATTATCTGCTTTGCTATTTCATCCTGGAGGTCAGGCGGTAATTTTTCTATTTTCTTTAATGCTTCTGAAAGTAGCTCTCTCATATTTAGCACCTCAATTCTTGCTATTCAAGCTCCTCGTGCTTCCAGCCGTTTCCGGTTTCGACACCGATAATATTAAGCACCTTGTCGACATAGCCCTCTATCAGGCCCTCAACGCTTTCGGCGTTCATGTAATGGGGAGGACTGATCGGCATAATCACAGCCCCTTCCCTCGAAAGCTTGAGCGCGTTCTCAAGCGCTATGGAGCTGAGAGGGGTTTCCCTGAGGGCGATCACGAGCCTCCTCCTTTCTTTGAGAGCCACCTGGGCTATCCTGGTAATCAAGGTATCTGCGATGCCGTTTGCTATCTTGGCAAGCGTGGAGACGGAGCACGGTATAATCACGAGGGAATCGAAATGATTGCTGCCCGAAGAAAACGGCGCCCCCAGGTCGGAATCGCTGTATATATCGTTCACCCAGGGACGGAGCTCCTCGGTCTTGAGCCCGAGTTCTTCGTAGAGCACCCTTTTTCCCCATTTGCTCGCTATCAGATATTTGTCTTCAGGGCATCTTCTGAGGAAATCAACACCGTAAGCGACGCCCGAAGCACCGGTAAATCCCACTATAGTGCGCATTACTAGGGTAAGTATAGCCCAGAGAGCACAAAAAGGAAGACGGCGAACCCTACCAGTATGTTGATTTTAAAAAACGCCAGGTCTACATCCTCCGATTTTTTATGCTCCAGGAAGAGCAGTAGTCCTATCAGAGCAAGGAATACCGCCGCGAAAATGGTTTTAAACATGTAGAAATACAAAAACGCGATCGAAAAGAAGGCGGCCTGATGGAGAATTCCCGAAATAAAGAGACCCGTGTCCCTTCCGTACGCGGAAACTATTGAGCTGATGCCCTTACCTTTATCGAACTCCTCATCGAGTGTCGCGTAAATAATGTCGAATCCCGAAACCCAGAAGAATGTGAAAACCGACAGCACAATACCGGGAAATATGCTTTTAAACGAGCATGTTACCGCTACCCATCCACCAAGGGGAGCGAGCGCAAGGCCGAGACCCACCCCGAAATGACAGAGCGGCGTAAAGCGCTTCATCAGAGGGTAAAGAATGAATACGAGCAGTGGAATGGGGGAAAGGAATAAAACGAAGTCGCAAATCAAATAGGCGGAGAGAAAATAAACGATAAGACCGGCCAGGGTTATGGCGTAGGCATTTAACAGGCTTATCTTTCCAGCCGGCAATTCCCTGTCCTTTGTCCTGGGATTGAGGGCGTCTATTTTTCTGTCGATAATCCTGTTTACCGCAAGCGCCGCGGTACGCGCCCCCGTTCCCGCGAATATAATTAACACGAGGAGTCTCACGCCGGGCAGCCCGCCCCACGCCAGAAATGCTCCGGCAAAAATAAGGGGGAGAGAAAAAAGGGTGTGCTCGAATTTTATAAAATTTCCGAAGTCTTTAAGTTTTTCCATTCGTTGCCTTACGAATTTTCAGAACTGGGATTTCAGTGTACTTTACTTTTAATTCCTCTTCTATACAATAACCCGAATAATCCTCCCGGAGTGAAAAGGTTATGCCCGATCCCAAGCTTGCCGAAAGAATTTTTAACGACCTTAACGAGGGCAGATTTGAGGATATAAGGGCCACGTTGTCCACCGTTCATCCGTCCGAAATAGCGGGAATCCTACAGTCACTGGAGCCCGAAGATTATCAAAAAATACTGGGGGCCCTTGATAACGATACGGCTTCGGAAGTAATTCTCGAGCTGGAACCCGAGCAAAGAGAGGAAATCCTGGGGGAACTGGACGCGGACAAGATCGCCGACATAGTCGAGGAGATGGATTCCGACGACGCCGCGGACCTGCTTGGAGAACTCCCCGAACAAACAGCGAGCAGCGTTCTTTCCAGAATGGACCCCGAGGAGCTGAAGGAAGTAGAGCCGCTGCTCAAGTACCCGGACGACTCGGCCGGCGGCATTATGCAGACCGAGCTTGTGAAGGTCAATGAAAAATTCACCGTTACAGACACAATCAACTGGATAAGGTTAATCGCGGATGAGGTCGAGGACTTCCATCTTATATTCGTTACCGATGATAACGACAGGCTGCTCGGACAGATATCCCTCAGCAAGCTGGTACTGGCTACTCCGAACTCCGGGGTGATCAATATTATGGAACCCGTTGAAGTTACGGTCCCGCCCTATATGGACCAGGAGGAAGTTGCGGATATATTCCAGAAATACGACATACTCTCGGTGCCTGTTATCGACAACAAGGGAATACTGCTGGGAAGGATTACAGCCGACGACATTCTGGACGTGCTGACCGAGGAGGCGTCAGAGGATATGCTGCAGATGGCTGGGGTAGGAGAAACGCTCCACCCCGTATACACACCCACGAGAACCCGGATAAAACTGAGAACTCCATGGCTCCTGCTGACACTCGTGGGAGAGCTATTCATAGCTTTCATCATCGTCTACGCATTCGAGCCGACTCTCCAGAAAGTGGCGATTCTGGCGGCTTTCATGCCCGCTATAATGGCTACCGGCGGGAACGTGGGGCTTCAGACAACTACTATAGTCATAAGAAGCCTCGGGATGGGAACCATAAACTTCAAGCAGATAATCAAAATTGTATTGTCGGAGGTTAAAGTCGGACTGGCTTTGGGAATAATCTGCGGGATAATTGCGGCCATAATAGGAGCGCTCATCAGTTACGGTCAGCCCGAGGTTATAAAAATCGCCGGCGCCGTTTTTATCGCTATGGTCTCGGCCACGATAGCGACTTCTTTTATCGGAGTCGCGGCGCCCTTAACCCTGCACAAACTTAAATTCGATCCCGCGGCCGCGTCAGGCCCGTTCCTCACGATGTTCAACGATATATTCGGCTCGGTGTTCTACCTCTTTATCGCGATGCTGATTTTTTGATTTTCCCTGTGACCGTAAATCTGTTGACTCTCTTAAGCTTATTATACTAATATAGTTTCATTACATATTTTTACATCCTTATAAATGAATAAAGTCGAAATCCGTCCCAGATTTACGTTGTCGGTTCCGTACGGGAAACAAGAGGCAATAAGAAGGCTAAAGAATGAACTGCAAGAGCCGGACTCCGAATGCAGGGGAAAGTTCGTCAAACCCGTTGTTGTTATCGGCGTAAGGAAAGAGGACCTGCACTTCTGGTCCCCTGAACTGGGTCTCGAATTTGAGGAGGAAGACGGTGATACAGTCATCAGATGCGTGCTCGGGCCGCGCCCGGTGGTATGGACGATGTTCGCCGCTTTTTACGGCCTCGCGGTCCTTTTAGGATTAGCTGGCCTCATCCTCGGACTCTGCCAGTGGTATCTAGGCATGAACGCATACGGATTCTGGCTCGTTCCGGCTTCGGTAGTCTTGTTAGCGGCGGCTTACGGTCTTGCTCTTGCCGGTCAGAAACTGGCGTACGATCAAATGGTCATGCTGCGGAGCTGTCTTGAGCACGCCGTCGGAACCGATTGACCCTCTTATAAACGGAGAACTTATCTCGCCATTTGCTCACAACTATCTATTCCCTTCCGGGCACAGAAGAATTGCACGCATGACAGGACCATATCATAGTTGTAAGTATCCCCCTCCTTCCAGTCGGACTTACACTTTTCAAGGATTTTCCTTCTCTCGGTTCCGTCAGGGGAAGCTTTAACCATACGTTCGACATTCTCCTTAGCCTCCGTACGGCGCCTGATACAATTCGCCATTTCTTCCTCAGAATACACTTTCGACGCGCACCACGATTTTATTTCATCGGGAGGAGCAGGTGTTCCGGATTGTCCACGCTCCAGAGTCTCGGGCCCGGCGGCGGCAATCTCGGGGGCGGCAGATCTATTCACGCCTGAAGCGGGAGCTTCGCGCTCCTTAACTCTTCCTTCCGGTATTTCCTGGCTTTCCGTCCCCCTCTGCATTATTGCCTGATTCATCTTTTCAATCTTTTCTATTCTCTCCGTTTCGTCATTCGTCTTTTCCTCTCCGGCCATATTTTCTTTCCGATTGGACTCCATGTCCTCTTTCTGTGCCAAGTCCTCACTCTCGACCTTGCTTCCGGTTTTTTCATCCGCGTCATCCACAACAGGCTCAGGGGCAGGCGGAGCTACCTCCCGCGCACCGGTCTCCCGAGGCTTGACAGGCGGAACGGCAGCTTCAGGCGTCGCAGTTTTCGACCGTGAGTACTCGGACGCGGTAGTTTCAGGAACAGTACGTTCATGCCCAGAAGATACCGGTTCGGCGGCAGTAGATGTATCCTTTTCCGTCTCCACTCGCCGGGAAATCTCGTCTATTACCTCTTCCCTTGTTTTTATATAAGCGGCTGTCTCATCCTTCTCCGAAACACCGGTCCCGGTCCCGGCACTTAGGGTCTCTTCAAAATCAGCCCCGTCTTCCACCACAGCTTGATCCTGACTTCGTGGCACTTGAGCGGTTTTCAAATTGTCGATTTCAGCATAGACCCTGCCAATTCTTCCCACAGAATCGTTTATATAATCCCCTCCGCGGCTCACCAGGCCCTCTTTCATTCCGTAATCTTCCTCGACACAGGCCTCCCCGTAAAGTATGAGCCCCGTCTCGTAATCGGCAAGGGATTGTAGAGAGTCCCGGTGTACTGATTCCATTCTCGGCGGCGCGCTCACAGTGCCCAGCTGTTTTTTGAGCGAACTGACCAATCCTCCGTAATACGCAAATTGCCCCTCGCACTCTTCGGCGGGAGACGACTGAAGCGTGAGAATCGATTCGCTCACCAGGGCTGCTATTTGTGAGAACTCGTACAGGCCGGGCGTAATGTTTTTCAAATATACCTTTTCGGCGGCGCTGTAATTATCCGCGGCTCGCGACTCCCGGATCAACTCCGGTCCGAACGGAATAAACGTCAGGATACCAGCGGATACGAGTAATAAAACGAGCCTTTTGCAGGCAGTAAAACTTGGCTTCAACATATAAAACACCCCCATAATTCAGATTCCATCACCCTCATAATCCGCGAGAAATTCAAATCATAAAATAGTATTATAAAATACGCAGTTCCATTCCCCTAGTAAAAATATCCGTCGAGTCCTGATAAATACAGCCTTATATATGAAAGAGCAATGGAATTCCCGGTTCCAATAATTCGCTAAAGACCGCTTTTTTAGTAATAATATCCGCATCATGAACAGCACAGAGGCTTTCTTGATCCGTAAAACCCTCCACGGTGACGCAGACTATATAATCACCCTCTTCACTCGGGATTTCGGGAAAATCAGGGGTTTTGCAAAAAACGCGAAAAGGAGTAAAAAGCGCTTCGGCGGAAGGCTTGAACCTTTCGTGTGCTTTCGGGTCAGATTCAGGGACAAATCGAGGGATATGCGATTCGTAGAAGATGCAGAGACAGTAAGGGTATTCCATCATCTCATGGAGAATATAGAACTCTTTCTCTGGGGCAGTTTTATACTCGAGACGGTCGACAGCCTGCTGCCCGACGAGTCTCCCGCGGAAGAGCTGTTCGAGCTTCTGGTTGAAACCCTGAGCGAACTCGACTCCGGAAAAAGTATTCTCCCGGCCGTTCTTTCATTCCAGCTGAAAGCGCTTACAATATCGGGATACGAACCCAACCTCGGAATATGCGCAGAATGCGGAAAACAGATAGAGGGGGATGCCCTGTTTAGCCTGAGTAAGGGCGGCGTAATATGCGGGGACTGCACAGGCGGAGCGCAAAACGGATTCCGTGTATCAAGGGAATTCCTGAGCGACAGAGCGACTATGGAAATACACCTCGCAAAAGTCCTAAAGTACATAAAGCTGTTTACAAAATTCACAGAATTCCATACGGAAAAGGAATTGAAATCATCAAAATTCATAGAGGAGTTAACAATATGACAAAAGTTCCCGGATTTCTGGGAAGCGGGGTTTCTTCAGGTATTAAAAAGAACGGCAGGAAAGACCTCGCTTTGATATTCTCGGAAACCCCCGCGAAGGCGGCGGGAGTCTTTACTCTGAACATAGTCAAGGCGCCCCCTGTGGTCCTCGGAATGGAACGCATCAAAAGCGGATACTGTCAGGCGGTACTCGTAAACAGCGGAGTGGCAAACGCGTTTACCGGAAAAAGGGGAATGAGGGACGCGATTGCAACCTCGCGTTACGTAGCAGAAAAACTGGGAATAGACGAGAACCTGGTCATACCCTCGTCCACAGGGCTTATAGGAGGCCCCCTCCCTACAGACAAGATAAAGAAGGCCCTGCCCGGGCTAGTCTCCGAGCTCAGGGAAGACGGATTCGTGGATACGGCAGAAGCGATAATGACAACAGACGCGTTTCCAAAATACGCATCAATAAAGCTGAAAGTCGGCGGCAAAACCGGAACTATCGCAGTAATAGGCAAGGGCGCGGGGATGATTATGCCCAATATGGCGACCATGCTGGCGTATGTGCTTACGGATATAAATGTCGGGAAGAGGGCATTGTCAAAGGCTCTCAGGAATGCCGTCCGGAACTCCTTCAATAAAATAATTGTGGACGGCGACACGTCGACTAACGACACGGTTCTGATGCTATCAAGCGGCAAGCTCGGAAACCGGGCTGTAAATGAAAGCGGGGCGGAATACAGGAAGTTCGAGCAGGCCGTCACCGAAGCATCGACCGAGGTCGCGAGGATGATAGTCAAAGACGGAGAAGGGGCTACGAAGACGGTTAAGATTGTGGTCAAAGGCGCAAATAACGAAAAAGACGCAGAGAGCATGGCGCGCACTCTTGGAACCTCACTTCTCGTGAAAAGCGCTTTTTACGGCGAAGACCCCAACTGGGGGAGGATTGTAGCCGCTGCGGGCAGAGCTGGGGTTAGCTTCAATCCCGATAAAATCGACCTATATTTCGGGGACCTGAAGGTTCTCAGCAACTCGAGGGATGTGATGGACGAGAAAAAGGCTGAGCGGGTTATGAAGAAGCCAGAATTTACGATTACGCTCGACCTCAAATCAGGCAGGGCAAGCTCCTTTGTAATCACGAGCGATATTACGTTTGAGTATCTGAAAATAAACGCTCAGTACAGAACGTAACTTTTAACCGGCAAGTAAAATAAGCTAAAGCGAGCTCTACTTTATCCGAGCGAGTAGTACTACAAAACTTCGGGAAGTTTATTTACCAGCGTCAATGCCGACGATCTCGTCTATTGACTTGATTCCGTGCCGGGACATATAGTCCGCAATCCCCATGTTTATCTTACCTGCCACACCCGGCCCTTCCCCGCGAATAGCCGTGACAAGCTGAAGCGCCTTCGCGCCCGCCCTGATTTTCTCAAGCGCGGTCCCGGCGTCCTTTATCCCCCCCACGCCTATAATATCGAGCTTATCCCCCGCCTGCCTGTATATGTGCGCAACTTGCCGGGTAGTCATCCTCCTGTACTCTTCGTCGTCTCCGCTGAGTCCGCCTATCTGATTCCTCCATCTCTCGCCGTACCTAGCCTTAAGCTCGGGAACATTGGCGGTATTGGAGGCGATAATGCCGGTAATCGAATGGTCGAGCGCAATCTCTATGATGTCGTCGATTTCCTTAAACGAGAGCTCGGGGGCGATTTTAACGAACAATGGCTTTCTCCCCCCTTCCCCGTCCATAGACTCGTTCACAGCCTGAATTATATCGTTTCCGCTCTCCCTGGCCTGGAGATTCCTGAGCCCGGGCGTATTGGGCGAGCTAATATTAATAGCGTAATAATCCGCGTATTCGTACATTCTCTTCGCCACAGCGGCGTAAGCCTCGGGGGCGTATTCCTGGTCCGCGTCCCTGTTGAGCCCTATGCTTATCCCTATCGGGACGCCTGACCCCTTGTAGCGGTCGAGATTCTTCGCCACCAGATCCATGCCGGGACTGTTGAACGCAAGCCAGTTGATAGCCACGCCGTCAGAGACCATAAAAAGACGCGGCTTCGGGTTTCCGGGCTGCCTGTACTCGAGAACGGAGCCTACCTCCACGCTCGCAAAGCCGAGGCGCCACAGCGCCAGCACCGCGCGTCCGGCCTTATCCCACCCCGCACCTACGATGAGCGGATTCTCGAACCTGACGCCGCCCAAATTAACATTGAGCCTGGGGTCGGCGAACCTCTTGTGCGTGTGCGCAAAAAATTCAACCAGTTTTAGGGTTATCGGGGAGATTTCGGCAAAGTGGAGAGACTCACGCGCCAGGTCGTGAAAAGTCTCGGAATCGAGCTTATTCAGAATGGGCCTTACAATCTCTTTATACATTGAATCTGAAAAGCAGTATGTCCCCGTCTTTTACAACGTATTCTTTTCCTTCGGACCTCATTTTGCCCGCCTCCTTGAGGGCGGCTTCGGAGCCCGCTGAAACGAAGTCGTCATACGACGCCGTTTCGGCCCTTATAAACCCCCTCTCGAAGTCGGAGTGGATAGCGCCCGCCGCCTGAGGAGCCTTGACGTTCTTTCTGAGCGTCCACGCCCTGACTTCCTTTGACCCCTGGGTAAAAAAGGTTATTAGTCCGAGTTTATCATAAGCTACCTTTATCAGCCTGTCGAGTCCCGAGGTCTCGAGCCCGAGCTCGCTTAGAAACATTTTTTTCTCTTCGTACGGGAGCTCGGCAATTTCAGACTCTATTTTAGCGGATAGGACGATTACATCCGATTCGTTCTTTTCTGCATAATCCCTTACTTTCCGTACTTCCTCGTTGCCCGCGGCGTCAGGGATATCGTCCTCGCCTACGTTGCAAACATAGAGAACGGGAATTCCGGTCAGAAGATACATCTCTTTTATAATCCTTCCGGTTTCTCCGTCCGAAGGGAAGTTCCTGACCTTGTTGCCCTCCTCCACAAATTCCCTCAGGCGTTTTACCACCTCAAGCGTTTCCTTTGTTTTTACATCCCCGCTCTTAGCCTGGGACTGAAGCCTTTCCTCGCGCCTCTCAACGGTCTCTAAATCCTTGAGCAGAAGCTCGTCCTCTATTATATGGATGTCGCGGAGAGCATCCGTAGAGCCCTCAACGTGCATTACGTTATCGTCCTCAAAGCAGCGCACAGTGTGAAGGATCAGATCAACTTCCCTTATGCTCGCGAGAAAGGCGTTCCCCCTGCCCTTCCCCTCGGACGCCCCCTTTACAAGCCCCGCTATATCGACGACTTCGAGGTAGGTCGGCGTGATTTTCTGAGGCTTTACCAGCTCCGCTATCCTGTGAAGCCTGTCGTCGGCTACCGGAATTATCCCGACGTTATCCTCAATCGTGCAAAAGGGGAAATTACCGACTTCCGCTCCCGCGTTGGTTAGCGCGTTAAAAAGGGTTGACTTTCCCACATTGGGAAGCCCTATTATTCCGCATTTCAGTCCCATAGTTTTAATATATACATTTAGCTTAGATATTGTACCGGCAAGAAAAATCTCATGATAAGCTACACTAAGAGCGGTGCGAGTCAAGAAACATGCACGGGATTCTCGAATGAACAATCAGGCAATTGCGGAAAAGGTAAACTCTTTACCATATACGCGATTTGATAAAATCGGACAAACAAGTAAATTCAATCAGAAAATTCTGACAAGCGGCGGAAGAGTCAATGAAAAGATTCAGGAAAATACTTTTAGCGTATGACGGAAGGGACAGCGCCGGCGAAGCGCTTGAGCGGGCTTTCACCCTGGCTAAACAGAACAAGGCCGGATTAACCGTAGTATACGTACTCGAGGAAATTCCCTCCAAGACAGAGGATTACATCGACAAGGTTCCGATTAAGGAATTCGAGAAGATAGCCTGTGAAGAGAAAGCCTCGGAGATCAGAGATCTGATTAAAAGCACTGAAAAAAGAATACGGGTTAAAGCCGAAGTAAAAATATTAACGGGAAAGCCCCATATCGAGATAATTAAGGAAGTGCTCAGAAACAAACACGACCTCGTTATGAAAACCGCAGAAGGAAAAGACGGAACAAGGAAAATGTTCTTCGGAGGTATCGACATCAGCCTGATGCGCAAGTGTCCATCCCCGGTCTGGATTGTCAAACCTTCCAAAGCGGATAAGTATTCGCGTATTCTGGCGGCGGTTGACCCAGACCCCTTTGACGAAAAAACCGACAGATTGAATGATCTTATAATGGATTTGGCCCTTTCATTATCAAAACTCGACGACAGCGAGCTCCACATTGTTCACGCCTGGAGCGTCTTCGGGGAAAACATTCTGCGCGGACCGCGCTTCAGAAAGACAGAGGCGGAGATGAAAAGACTGATAAAGGTTGAAAAAGGTTTTCATCAGGAATCTCTTGATAAACTCCTCAGCAGGAAAAGGATGGGAAAAACACAATACAGGGTGCACCTGCTCAAAGGGGACCCGTCTCTACTAATTCCTAAAGTCGCAAAGAAAGAGAAAATTGATCTCATCGTAATGGGCACTCTCTGCCGCACGGGGCTTCCAGGGATAATAATTGGAAACACGGCGGAATCGGTTCTGAACCAGGTGAACTGCTCGGTATTGACGGTTAAACCCGAGGGGTTTGTCTCTCCCGTAAAACTTGACGATTGATATTGAAGCTCTCAGGAACGCCCTGTATGACGGATCCTATTAAAATCTAAGGGGAGTAAGATAATTATACTTCTCAGAGACCGGTTTCGGGACAGGGGCTTTCTTCGAGATCGAACCATATACTCCGGTGATTTCTGTCGTTATTTCCGGTCAAAAAAAACAGTATGAAATGTATTTCCTCATGCCTGAGCGCTCTCAGGAATGTATCCTGATCCAGACCGTTAAGAAACGCTATCTCCTTCTGCGTCTGACAGGCCACAAGGTTATCGGGTGGAATCCCGCCGCAGGAAAGTTCCTTTCTTATGGTAATTTCATCGACAAAGGGTACTTCGATCGCGTCGAGGTCCTCAATATCGGCTCTCGATTTGCTCTCGGACTCCATACACTCGGCCTGCTCTATCCAGACTTCAATTTCAGAGTCGGTAAGCCCCCTTCTCACTACGACCTCGCCCTGTATAGGGTTTGAGCCCGAATCACCCACTTCAACGCACGATGTCAGCAATGTAAAGAATAAGCCCGCGATAACGAGATATTTCATAATTAACCTTAAAGTACGGAAACCCCGAACGGAAAACCGGAAATGAATAAGAGCAACTAGACCTGAGTACAGTAAATGAAGGAAACCATTATTCCGCGGGGCAAGATCAATATATACCAAAAGATAGCAATTTCAAATCCCGCTTTATTCTAACCTCCGAGAGCCATTCAGTTAGATTCTTTGCATCTTATGCGGCTTTACTAAAATAAAAAACCCGCACGCCTGTGGAGGACATACGGGTATATAAAAGGCCCGCTTCGTGAATAGATTAACGAAGCAGGTCAGGCTGATAAGAGCTCGGCGGCCATAGACTTTCATTTCTCTTATTTTCAACTAATATTGATCCATCATATGGTCCTGATGCTGATCCCGAGGCATATCCTGGCCAGGCTGCTGACCCTGATTCATTCCGGGCTGCTGCCGGTTCATCATTGGCTCATCTCCAGGTATCGCGGTACCCCGGTTTTCCAGTACATTTATATCCGGCAAGTTTTCAGACTGATAAACTACATTCTTAACATCAGGCGCAACACCCATCTCCTGGAAGGAAACGAGCTTGCCGTTCCTGATATCCGCACTGATATTGTATCCGGTCGTTATGGCTTTCTCCTGGGATTCGCTTACCCTGACCTGATGCTTCATTCCGTTAGGCTCGCTAATATTTATTACTCGATTGCCTACCAGAGTCACTGTTCCCTGGACGTTGCCGGATGAGTTCCGGTTATCAGGGCTCATCTGGCGGCTCTGATAATTCCCCCTGTCGGTCCCGGATTCATTCCGCTGATCCAGCATAGAATCACCACTATTATGCGGTCTATTCTTCTGCTGTATTATCTGATCGCTCTTGTGAGGGTGTGTATCGTGATAAGGCTGGTCCTGCTGCTCGTACTGTGTTTTGTTATCATCTGCGTAACCCGTAACACCGAGCCCCAAAGCTCCTGCCGTCACGACGACCGCAGCTAAAGTCATGAACTTCTTCATAATTACTACCTCCTATGTGTAAATTTAAAAGCTCCTTATTATATTGTTAGTGCAATAGGCGTGCCATATTATTGAAGAAGGATAAAGCGAGTTTTGACAGCGGATTAGACAAAAAGCCAGATGTTCGGACTATATGTAATTGTAAGAAATCGAACAGCAGCATCTGTGAATAAATCAACAATGCAGGGTTTTTTAACAGGGAAATTTTTCCGGATATTGATCAGAAAAGCACCTGCTTGTACTATGTGCTTCATATACGCGCTAACAATAGCACCGGAACACTAAAACGACTCACTCATCGACTATGTTCCTGTTCCCGGTGAGCATCTGATAGAGCCTCCTGTTGCCGTTGTGCCTGGTGAGCTGGTTCCATCTCTCAATCAGATAGTACTTGGATTCCTCGAACCTGCGGGCTCTATCCTCAAGATATAATTCGGTTTCGGCGTCGTCCATCGAGGAGACCTTGTTCACGAACGAAAGAGTGCAGGAATAATAAAGAGGGATAAGCGCCTCTAACAGCTTGTTCTTGTCAATATCCTTGTTGAAAATCGAGGCGAGCGCAAAATCAAACAAAACCTTTACCCATTCGTCAGCCTCGTAATGAAGCTGATCGGGGCTTGAATGGCTCAGCCTGTCAAGCACCTGAATATTGGAGGGCATGAGCACTTGCTGCCATATATCGCCGTAGTCCTCAAATCCGTTTATAAATGATTTATGCAGCAGATTGGTGCTGACCTTCACCTCTTCTTTTACGCCCGACTGCCCCAGACCGAATCCGTATATAACGCTGGGCCGGGATTCTTCGATATTCTTCCACACATACTCGAATGTCTTGATCGTATTGAATATAGAACCCACAACCTGTGAGAACATAGGACCTAGGTCGCTCGCAGGATCCTTGGGACGGTGAGTCTTTGAAGAGCCGAGAAAGGCCTGGCAGACCTTGAAATTACGGCTGATGGCTACAATGGTCATCCATATGTCTATTCCGAAATTACAAACGTACTCGTCCCAGGTAGGCTCAAGCATGAACGCGTTCGCAAGCCTGCCTGAAATAGCGAAATCACCCGCTATGGGCTGTCTGATGCGTAAACCGAAGAGTGTGCGTAAAAGCGGATAAGCTATGTTATTCGTAATGGTTCCGTCGTACTTATGCCTCATGTATATAGGCACCACGAAGTCATAGCCGTCCTCCAGAGGCTCGAGAAAATATCTGATCCAGCGCGGCGTGAGGCTCCTGAGGTCTGCATCCAGGAGTATTACCGCCTTTGCGCCAAGACCCGCTGAAATCTCAAGAAGATTATGAACGTTCCTGCCTTTACCTTTTTCTCCCTCCTTAGTGGAGGCATAAATTTTCGGTACTTTTGTCGGCGTGCTGAAGAACGCGTCTTTGGTTCCGTCGGGAGAGCAGTTGTCCACATTCACGATGACCGACGACTTGTGAGGGTAGTGAATCATGAGCCCCTTGCTGGCCTGCTCAACGGGAAAATATATGGAATCCGCTTCATTGTACGAAGGAATACCCACAACTATTTCGGCTGAAGTTATTCTCGACGGATTTTCAATCTCGGCTATCATCTCTTAATCCCTCCCTTCCCGACCCATAATGCCGAAACAGTGAGGTGATTCCAAGCGGATATGTTTATTACTTACATGGGGATCGGGCTTTTTCTTTTATAAGCAGATTTAGACCTTATATTTATAATAATAACCCTAAAACACTCAATAAACACATTGGAACCGGAATTTGCGGGTCAGATCAGCTAGGCGAATCACGGCGTCCGGATTTGGAATTCAGTCAATACAGGTTGTGAATATATTACAGAATACGTGCTCAAGCAAAAGAGCTTAAAGGAAATATTTATTTAAAACTTATCCCTTTATCATGTAATTTATTTTATACTCGTATCAAGACCGGTGTCCGGTCGAGCAGTCGTAAAACCACAAGGAGGATAGATACACCATGAATATTTTAACGGTTGTTAACAAAAGGGTACTCGTATCTTTACTGTCTGTATTTTTAATAACGGCGACCGTATTCTGCTCTCTCTCTGCCGAAGAAGCAAGCGCCGATACTTATACAAACAAAGAGAAAATATATCTGAAAGGGATTACGCCGATTCTCTACGAACTGTCGGAGGTAGGAAAGACCGTAACCAATACCGCTGTGGGTCTTCAGTCCGAGGCTACCGACAAGTGCTCCTACGAGTTCGGATACTATCAGGGAATAGTGGAATCCCTCAGACTGCGCCTAAGCTCGATAGCGCCCCCGCCGAGAATGATGCCCGTTCAATCGACCGCGCTTGAGGCGATAGGCGACTACTCCACAGGGCTCAAGCTCTACGCTGGGGCATGCACCGCGACCGAGAATAGGACAAAAGCCGAGACGTCGGAAAATGCACGGCTAAAACTCGTATCGGCGGACGCTAAAATCCGCAAGGTAAATGAATTAATTTCCCGGCCCGCGTCCGCACCCGCAGCCGCGCCGACATCCAAGCAAACTGCTGCCACCGTGAACAACAAAATTCAGCAGATGTGCGCAAGCAGCTGGCCTGGGGACCAGAGGATGCAGGACTACTGCACAAAGAACCAGACTGAAGCCATGGGCAGGCTAAACAGGATGGTTGAGATGTACCCGCCGGGCACTAAAGAGAGAAATGTGATGCAGGGCTGCAGCAATGTATGGAAGAAGGGGAATACATACGACTACCGCATGACACTCTACTGCATCGAAAACCAGCTCGGCAAATCGGCGACTCCTTAAAGCTTGAAGCGGTTATGTGAACCAGGGAGGTACCATGCTTGAAATTATTCCGTTCGAGGAAGGGAACATAATAGGGTTCCGGCTGAAGGGCCGTATCGAGGATGAGGAATTCGACGAGGCTCTCGGCATGATCGAGGAAAAGCTGAAGAATCACGAGAAGCTCCGCGTATATGCGGAGGTAGAAAAGGTAGGCGGCATGTCCGTAAACACGCTCATGAAAGACATACACTTTAATCTCAGGCACTGGAGGGACTTCGAGAAAGAGGCCGTTGTCTCCGACAAGGGCTGGATAGAAACCTGGGTAAAATTCGCCTCCCGGCTCTTCCCCCACATAGAGGTCAGACACTTCTCTTTCGAGGAGAAGGAAGAGGCGATGGAGTGGGTACGGGGGTGAAGAGTAGAAATTACACCTAAGCTTAAGTCCGTCGAGTATGAGAACGAAAAATTCTATAGAGGCGGGAAGAACGGCCAGTCAGGTAATTATTCCCGTCCTATAATCTGACAGTCAGCAGAAACGTATACGCTTCGTTAAATACATTTAATCACCCTAGCTATACCTAATTACTGTATAATTAACTTCTGCGCAGTATGTGTAAGTACCTACTTACATACTAAGGTATTATTTCACCGGAGGTCGGAGAAATGACGGGACAGCTAAACTGGTTTTGGGGCGGGCTTGCGCTGGGTATCGTATTCGTGCTGGCGGTGTGGGCGGTAGAGCCGATAGGAGTATCTACCCAGTTCGTGATACTTGACGGAATCATATGGAGCAAACGTACGCCGCAACTCATCAAAGAAGACCCCGGAAGAGAATCCGGCTATTCGAGCACCATTTCATACCTGAACAAGAGCGGGGGGAAATACGCCAAGAGTATAGCGAAACCCTTCAACTATAGCTTCGTATTCGTAGTGTTCATTATTGTAGGCGCTTTTCTCTCCTCCATTACGAAAGGCCCCAAAGCAACCCGGAGCGATAAAACAGCCCCCGAGGTGTGGCGGAACAGATTCGGGGACTCCCCCGCAGTGAGGTACCTGGCGGCTCTCACGGGCGGCGGCCTCGTGCTGTTCGGAGCAAGGCTCGCAGGGGGTAGCACGAGCGGGCATATGGTGAGCGGCATTATGCAGACCTCCGTAAGCGGATACCTTTTCGCTATGGCGGCTTTTGCCGTCGCGATTCCCGCGGCAATTCTGATTTACGGAAGAAAATAACCGAGGGGACAAGATGAACTTATTGTACGCGGTAATACTAGGCACGCTCTTCGGCTTCGTACTTCACAGAGTCGGAGCATCGAATCCGCAGAGGATTATAGATATGCTCAGGCTGACAGACTTTCACCTCATGAAGACGACCCTGTTCGGTATAGCCGTAGCGAGTGTGCTTCTCTTCCTCGGCGTGACGCTCGGGATCATAGACCCTTCGCACCTGTCCGTCGAGATAACCCACTGGGGCGTAGTCGCGGGGGGTCTTATAATGGGACTCGGATGGGCGGTAGGAGGCTACTGTCCGGGAACCGGTGTAGCCGCCCTCGGGGAGGGGAGAAAAGACGCCGGATTTTTTGTGATTGGAGGACTCGGCGGGGCATTTATGTACATACTTGTTCACGGGAGGGTATCGAGCACGGGGATTTTCAAATGGATACTCGCCGGTGATTCCACTATCGCTTTCACTCCCAACCCTGACTATCCCGTAATAGTTGATAGTATTCCGGGCGTTGCAACCGCTCTCGTAATCGCAGTAGTCTTCACGCTTATAGCCTGGATGCTGCCTAAAAGCTCCGGCTGATTCTTTCGGCAGTCAATCGGTCTTTGCATATCAAGGAAAGTTTAGCAATATTAATTTATATAAAGATTTTTGAAGCGTAATTCCGGTAGCAAATGGCAAAGTCCACAATTTACAGACCCTTGAGACCGGGCGAGGAGGCGGAGGTTTGCAACCTCGTGGCCCGTTCCTTTAACGAGTTCATCGCGCCCGAATTTTCAGAAGACGGAATAGAGGAGTTCTTCAGATACGCAAATCCGCGCGAGCTCGCTAAACGCTCCCTGGGCAATCATATTACTATAGTAGCAGAGACTGACGGCGCTATAGCCGGGATTATAGAGATTAGGGGAAGAAGACATATATCCATGCTGTTCGTGGATAAGGAATTTCACCGTAGAGGAATAGCGAAGGAGCTTGTCGGAACCGCGCTTGAAAGGATAGGATCAGGCAGCGGAACCCCGGAAAAGATAACCGTAAACTCCTCGACATTCGCCGTGCCGTTTTATGAGAGCCTGGGGTTCGTTCAAACGTCCGGACCGAAAACGATTCACGGGGTATTGCACATCCCGATGGCGCTAAAACTGTCCGGGGGTAATATAATAGGAAATGAAAACGCCTCCGCATAAAAAATCCACTGTCGATGAGATAAAAGAGCGTTTCGACGCAGACGTCGAGCGTTTCTCCAATCTGGATACGGGCCAGGAAGCGGTAATCGACGCCCCTCTCATGATGGAGCTTATATCCACTCTCGCAGTCGGGATAAAACCCGACGCACGGGAGCTTCTCGATATAGGCTCTGGCGCGGGAAACAATGCTATCGCGATTCTGAGACTGAAAGGAGGCATAAACTGCGACCTGGTGGACCTCAGCCTGCCGATGCTGGAGCGGGCAAAGGAGCGCCTGGGGAAAGAAAACGCGGGACGGGTCCGGATTTTCCAGGGGGATTTCAGGAAAATCGCGCTTCCCCAATCTAATTACGACCTTATAATTGCCGCGGCCGTGCTGCACCACTTGAGAGACGATGCAGACTGGGAGAACTCCTTCAAGAAAATATACGGTCTTCTAAAGCCCGGGGGCGCATTTTTCGTTAGCGACCTGGTACATCATGAACACGATGCAATCCAGGGCGCGATGCTGGAGGGGTACGCCGGGCATCTCGAACGGGTCGGCGGACCTGAATACAGCAAGAAAGTCTTCGAATATATAGACAAAGAGGACACACCGAGAAGCCTAACCTATCAGCTCGACTTGATGAAGAAGGCCGGATTCCGCGTCATGGATGTCCTCCATAAAAACTCATGCTTTGCCGCGTTTGCGGGCATAAAATGACTCATTCCGAAATCAAGATAAGACAATACACCGGCTCCGATATAGATAAACTGGCCAAAGTTTACAGGGACTCGGTATTAGAGCTCGGCAAAGGACACTATGACCCGGAGCGGCTCCGGGTCTGGGCGTCTTTTTCCGATGAGACCGGGGAGTTCGGGAATTTGCTCGAGTCGGGATATACGCTTGTCGCCGAGGCCACCGACGGCCCGTTCGCATTCGGCGCCCTTAACCCCGTTGACCACATATCCTTACTCTATACAATGAAAGGCCATTCACGAACCGGGGTTGCGACTGCGATTTACAGGGAACTCGAAGCGCACTCGCTATCGGCGGGTATAATAATACTTCGCACCGAGGCCAGCAGGGTATCAAAGCCCTTTTTTCTCAAAATGGGTTTTGAAATCGTCGAAACCGAAACGGCTTTAAGAAAAGGCCTTCGGTTCGAGCGGTTTAAAATGAAAAAGATGCTAAGCGATTGACAACTCGGCAATTTTAATAATAGTGTTGATTATGACCACGGAATCGTTTTATAATGGAATTTGAATAGCAAGAGGAGATCATCATGAAAGATTCAACAAATCAAAATTTCGCATCTTTTTTGTTCCTGATTTCTATAGGTTTATTCTTTATCATGTTTCTTTATCTGATTTTTAGTTAATGAGTAGTGAGTTTGACTGACAGGGCTTTATTTATCCGAAACCGATTTGCCGCAGCATATTTGGCTGCACCAACTTTATTTATAATCCCGTCATATCTTTAATCACAAAAGAAATTTACTGTCTTATAATCTGACACCGGACATCTGCCCTATAGCTTAAATCCCAATATCATTCGTGTATGAATTGGCATTGTTATTGCTCTAATTTTCGCGATAAGAGCAGAATACCAATACAATGGCAATCACTACAGTTTCCAGAGACAGCGCTCACAAAAGCAAACCGGAATCCGCCCGCTGCCTGCATTGCGGGGAGGAGCTTGATTCCTCGAACACGGTAGTTTCCGAATCCGGGAATTTCTGCTGCAGGGGATGTATGTCCGTCTATGAGCTTCTGCACACTCTCGGCCTGGATAATTACTACAAAATCAAAGACGCCCAGGATATCGGAAAAACGGGCGCGCCAATAGATACGGAATCAACCGAGAACTATGAATACCTGAATCAGAAAAGTTTTATCGAATTATACACGGCGGCAGAAAGCCCCCTCTCCATGAATTTCTACGTGGAGGGAATCGAGTGTGCGGCATGTTTGTGGCTGATAGAGAAAATCCCCGATTACACCCCTGAAATCGAATCCGTCTCGCTCGACATGTCCGATAATACCGCAACAGTTAATTTCACCCCCGAACGGAATTTCTCATCCTTCCCCGTAATAGCGAAGAAATTCGGTTACAGGGCTCATCCCGTAAGGATCGATGAGGAGGCGCGGGAATTAAAACGGCGGGAAAACAGAAAATCGCTCATAAGACTATCTGTAGCGGCAGTTTGCGCAGGAAATATAATGCTCCTTTCGGCGGCGGTCTATTCCGGCGCGGGGGGAGTGTTTGCGGAGAACTTTATGCTGCTCAACCTTCTTCTGTCTCTGCCCGTGGTCACATACTGCGCTTATCCCTTTTACAAGAGCGTACTGAGCTCACTCAGAATGAAACGCGCTACGGTCGATATACCGATCGTGTTCGTCATCGTGATCGGTTTCGTACTGAGCGCTTACAACTACTTTAACGGAAGCGACCAGATATATTTTGACTCGATAACCGCATTCGTGCTTCTCCTTCTCGGAAGCAGATATCTTCTTAAAACGGTACAGGACAGGGTAGTGCGAAAAGAACCGGTGAGCCGGAGCCTGTTTTCATCCAATCGGGTTCTTATATGGGATGATAAGGCTCGGCAGTTCTTTTATCAGCCCGTCGAGAATCTCAGGCCGGGGCAGAGGATAAAGCTCCACAAAGGGGAGCGCGTTCCGGCTGACGGCGAGCTTTTATCCCGAAACGCCGATCTAAACCTGTCCGTGCTTACGGGCGAGAACATTCCCGAGACAGTCAGGAGGAAAGACAGCGTATTCGCAGGCTCGATACTCGAGTCTGACGAAGCGGTTCTTAAAGTAGCCAAAACCGGGAAATCCACCAGAATCGGGAAGATACTGGATCAGGTCGAAAGCAATTACAGGGGTAAAATCGGCCTCTCGACATACAGCGACAAATACTCCACGGTCTTCACACTGATAGTGGGAATCGCCGCGGTGGCTACGTTCTTCACTATATCATATCTTTACAATACTTCCGAGGCGCTAGAAAGGGTAATCGCCTTTACGCTTATATCCTGTCCCTGCGCCTTTGTATTCGCACTGCCGCTTTCCTACGGACTGTCGCTGAAATCGGGGATGGCCAAGGGATTTCTGATTAAAGACGCCGGGAACTTCGAGAAGCTCCCGTCTGTCGAAAAAATCTTCTTCGACAAGACCGGCACGCTTACAAACGGGGTATTCAAAATCCTCAAGTGGAACTCCGGGGAGCTTTCGGAGAAAGACTATGCCGCAATCCTCGCAATAGAGAAGAAATCGAACCATCCGATAGCCCGCACCCTCACAGCTCATCTCAAGGACAACAACTACCCGCTGCCCGAAGTCAGAGATTTCAGACACATATACTCCGAAGGGATTGAAGCCGTGGCAGACGGGCACCATTACCGGTTAACGTCCGAGAATAGTGTAATCGGCCAAAACGATCTGAACGAAATTATCACTACTAAAATAGTGGTCCATAAAGACGGAAAACCGGTCTCGGAAATAGTTCTGGGGGATACGCTGAAAGAAGACGCCAAGTTCGTAATAAACGAGCTTGTGGTGAGGGGGTATAAAGTTTTCATACTTTCCGGCGACAAGGAGAATAATGTGAAGCATGTGGCCGATAAGCTTCAAATCCCATACTCACAGGCGTACTGGGAGGAAATACCCGAGGGCAAATCGAGAATAATCAGTGAAAACCGGAACTCCCTTATGATAGGGGACGGACTGAATGACGCAGGCGCGCTGTCCTCATCCGACGTGAGCGTAGCAATACAGGGGAGCGTCGAGGAAAGTCTCAAAGTATCCGACGCGTACATACTCAACAACGACCTTTTCACAATTCTGGACCTTATCGATCACGGCAATGCGACTGGCGAAACCATAAGAAGAAACACGGTTTTTTCAATAATTTATAACGTAGCTGCGGGGGGATTCGCGCTGACGGGCTTTATAACGCCTCTCGCGGCGGCGGTCCTTATGCCGCTAAGCTCGCTGCTTCTGATCGGCTCTACATTATACGGACAGACGATTCTCGATACCAAGAGAAAGGTGGCGAAGACGTGAATATAATTTTCTTGACGCTTGGAATTTCTATAGCCATGGCGTTAATTTTCCTGCTTGCCTTCATATGGGCCGCACGAAAGGGGCAGTGGGACGACCTCAAGACCCCCGGTCACAGAATGTTAATAGATGATTACGAGACCGAACCAAGAAATCAAGATTCGAAGGAGGAAAAGGATAAATGAGTCAGGACAACGGACCTAAATCCACAGTTCTGGAGAAGGTTGTTTACGACGATGAAATCGTAAAGATGTTTCTCTATGCAACAATTTTCTGGGGAGCGGCGGCGTTTATGGTCGGGCTTCTTGCAGCGCTCCAGCTGGCATTCTGGCCGGCAAATCTGGAGATCCCGTGGCTTACGTTCGGGAGGATAAGGCCTCTCCACACAAACGCTGCAATTTTCGCGTTTGCCGGAAATATAATCTTCGCGGGCATATATCACTCTACGCAGAGGCTCCTTAAAACACGTAACTACTCCGATTTTCTGAGCAAGTTCCATTTCTGGGGCTGGCAGCTTATTATCGTAGGCGCGCTGATTACACTGCCCTTAGGCTACACCATGAGTAAGGAATACGCTGAGCTTGAGTGGCCGCTCGATGTGGCAATCGCGGTCGTCTGGGTAGTCTTCGCCGCTAATTTTTTCGGAACAATCGCCATACGAAGAGTAAAGCATCTGTACGTAGCGATATGGTTTTACATAGCCACGATTATTACGGTGGCCTTGCTCCATATAGTGAACTCGATCGAAATACCGGTCGCGTTTCTTAAAAGCTATCCTGTGTACGCCGGAGTACAGGACGCTCTCGTTCAGTGGTGGTACGGCCATAACGCCGTCGCTTTTTTCCTCACGACGCCGTTTCTGGGACTGATGTACTACTACGTGCCCAAAGCAGCCAACAGGCCTATTTACAGCTATAAGCTCTCAATCATCCATTTCTGGTCCCTCGTTTTCATATACATATGGGCGGGGCCTCACCATCTTTTGAATACCGCGCTTCCCGACTGGGCGCAGACCCTCGGCATGATTTTCAGCGTAATGCTCTGGGCGCCGAGCTGGGGCGGCATGATTAACGGCCTTCTCACGCTCAGGGGAGCATGGCACAAGCTCCGCACGGACCCGATTATTAAATTCCTGGCCGTGGCAGTGACTTTTTACGGTATGTCCACCTTCGAAGGCCCTTTACTGTCGATAAAATCGGTCAGCTCCCTCGCCCACTATACCGACTGGATAATCGGCCATGTGCACGGCGGCACACTCGGATGGAACGGGTTCCTTACCTTCGGAATAATCTACTACCTGGTGCCGAAGCTCTGGAATACGAAGATGCGGAGCCAGAGACTCATGAACTGGCATTTCTGGATAGGATTTCTCGGAATTCTTCTGTACTACATCTCGATGTGGGCAAGCGGCATTACTCAGGGGCTCATGTGGCAGGCAATAGGCGAGAACGGACAGCTCGTATATCCCGACTTTGTTGAAACGGTGATGAGAATAGTGCCTCTTTACTGGGTCAGGTTCGCAGGCGGCGCGCTTTTCCTCACGGGCTTCCTCATGCTCATATACAACGTATGGGTAACCATTAAACACGCGCCCAGGGAGAAAAAAGTCACCGTAGTTGAAGCCGCCCCGCTTTCAGCCGACCCGACGGCGGTCGGTAGCGGCCACAGAAAACTTGAGGCGCTTAGCCTCGTTTTCACCGTGCTTCTTTTCATATCAATCGCGGTGGGTTCCGTAATCGAAATAATACCCACTCTCTCGATCTACAAGTATCTCCCGTCGGCTGAAAAAACGGAGCCGTACACGCCGCTTGAGCTCGCGGGAAGGGATATTTACATCAGGGAGGGGTGCTACGTGTGCCACTCGCAGATGATAAGGAAGCTCCCGTTCGATGTGCTCAGGTACGGTCCAAGCTCCACTATAGCGGAATCGATGTATGACAGGCCCTTTCAATGGGGCTCAAAAAGAACGGGGCCGGACATTGCCAGGGTCGGAGGTAAATATCCGGATATGTGGCATCTCCGCCATATGATAAACCCAAGGGAAATTACGCCCAATTCCATCATGCCCTCTTACCCGTGGCTCGCGGCAAATAAAATCGATTATCACATACTGAGAAAGAAATTCAGCGTGATGAAAATGCTGGGTGTGCCTTACGACGACCGGGAGGTTTCAGACGCCGACATAAACGCGGAAAAGGAGGCTGCCCGAATATACGAGGAGCTGCTCAGCCAGGACCCCTCACTTACTTTGATAAAGGACACCGAGGTCGTCGCGCTTATCGCTTATTTGCAGAGCCTCGGCAAAAAGACCGCTACCGAGGAGGTAACGACATCAAACAGGTAGCTCTATCGTATTTTCAGAATGCGGAAATAGTGATAATAGCCCTGATTATCTTTTTAACGGCATTTGTCGTTCTTGTGATATGGGCTCTCAAGAGACCGAAAGAGGAGATTCATGAAATGGAGATGCTACCCCTCGAAGATGAGGGTGAGCCAAAAAAGGAGGAAAATCAATGACCGAAAAAGACGAATTAATTAAAGATCATGAGTACGACGGGATAAGAGAGCTTAATAATCCCCTCCCCGGCTGGTGGCTTGCGACCTTTTATATAACCATAATTTTCGCGGTTATCTATTTCGTCTATTATCAGTTTATGGGGGGACCGACGCTGGACGAGGAGCTGGCGAGCGAGATGAGTGTTATAAGGGAGGAGCAGCAGGAGGCCCTCGGGTCCGCCCGGGAAAAAACCGAAGAGGACCTGGTCGCTCTGGTTACAAACCGGGAAGTTACCGAGCAGGGGAAGGCGGAATTCATGGCCAAATGCATGCCCTGCCACGGGGATAAGGGGCAGGGACTTATCGGGCCTAACCTGACGGATGAGTACTGGATACACGGAGACGGATCTATATCGTCCATACTTACCGTCGTGAACGAGGGTGTGCCCGACAAGGGTATGCCTCCGTGGAAAGGCGTCATACCCGCGGACGTAATAGAGAGCACCGCGGTTTACGTACATGGTTTGCAGGGGACCGATCCCCCCGGGGCGAAAGCTCCTCAGGGAGAGAAGATAGAGCGCAAATGAAAGTACTGGATCAGAGACAACTGCCTGATGAACGCCCGGCTACAATGGACGAGACCGGCAAGCGTGTTTTTATATTCCCTGAGCGGGTAAAGGGTTTCTGGAGACAAGCAAGAACGGTAACCGAGATTTTTCTGGTTATCTTTTTCCTCCTTCTTCCGTGGATCAAAATCGGGGGACATCAAGCCCTGCTCCTCAATATCGGAGAAAGAAAATTTTCTATATTCGGTCTCACTTTTTTCGCGCATGACGCCCCTCTCATATTTTTTATACTGGCGTTTCTGACAATAGGGCTTGCGTTCATAACCGCCGTGTGGGGAAGGGTATGGTGCGGATGGGCGTGCCCTCAGACTGTTTTTATAGACGGTATATTCAGAAGGCTTGAGTACTGGATTATCGGGAGCCACATCCAGCAGCGTAACCTCGCAAGGGCGCCCTGGGGAATAAAAAAATTCTTTAAACTCTCTGTGCTCTGGTCCCTCTTTCTTATAGTGAGCCTGATTATCGCTCACAGCTTTCTCGCCTATTTTGTAGGCGCCGACAGGCTTGTGGAAATGACCCGGCACAACCCGCAGCAGAACTGGACCATCTTTGTCATAATGGCCTTTCTGACAGCGGTTTTTCTGTTCGACTTCGGCTGGTTCAGGGAGCAGTTCTGCATCATAATGTGCCCGTACGGCAGGTTCCAGTCGGTGCTCATGGACGACGATTCGCTTACGGTTTCATACGACCCGGTCAGGGGCGAGCCCCGGAGGGGGAAAACCGGGCACGGTGAGGCCGAGGGCGACTGTATAAATTGTTATAAGTGCGTGTCGGTATGTCCCACGGGGATTGACATAAGAAACGGCCTTCAGCTCGAGTGCATAGGCTGCACCGCCTGTATAGACGCCTGTGATGAGGTAATGGAAAAGATCGACAAGCCGAAGGGGTTGATCAGATACGCAACGGGAAACAGCCTCGAGAGATTGACCACGAAATGGTTCAGACCGAGAGTAGCGATATATACCGTGCTGCTCGCCGCCGTAATGGCGGCTCTCGTTTTTTCCGTATCGAAGCGTGAGGATATAATCATCACCGTTCTAAGAGGCAAGGATTCTCCCTTTCAGGTGATTAAAAACGAGCAGGGCGAGCAAATAATAAACCACTTTAAAATGCACATGAAAAATCAGACTTTTGACAATGTAAGCCTCAAGATGACGCTGCCTCAGGAATGGAAGAAAAAAAACGTCGAGATCGTTTCGCAGAACGAGATAATTAATCTTGAGGCGGGAAAGGACGCTACTGTCCACTTTTTCGTAAAGTTTCCTCAAGATGTTACGGGCAGTCAGGGGACACGGTCAATAAGACTCAATTTCATTGACCCTAAGGACAATACAATTAAAACGGGCGAGGACGTAAAACTTGTCGGACCCAGGTTTATTTAATGATTTAATAGCGCAGTGGTCCTTTTTATCGGTGCCGCTGGGTGTTTTTATAGCGAGCCTGCTCGGGAGCTCGCACTGTGTTACGATGTGCGGGCCCATAGCCGTTACGGTGAACAATAATTTCGGCTACCTGAGCCTCTATCACCTAGGGCGGCTGTTTAGCTACCTGGCGCTCGGCGCACTTGCGGGACTCCTGGGGGAAGCTTTTCTCTCAAATAACTACCCCGTTGTAGCTACATTTTCTGCAATAATAATATCGGCATTCCTTATCTATACAGGCTATAAGCTTATTACGGGAAAGCCGCTTGAGTTGATACCGGCGAAGTTCATCTCTTCACTCCTCCGGCTCCCGGCAAAATGGTCCTTAACGCAGAGCAAGCCAACGGCGTCCCTTACACTCGGAATTGTAAACGGATTCATCCCCTGCGGCTGGGTCTACATATTCGTAATAGGGTCGGTAGCGACAAAAAGCCCGCTCTACGGAGCGGCGGTACTCTTCATATTCTGGCTCGGAACAGTACCCGCCTTATCCGCATTCCCTTTTATATACAAGAAGGGCATGCGGAGAGCGCCGAGGAGACTGACAGTTGTAGCGGGGATAATCTTAATTCTTGTGGGGCTGGTTAATTTCTCCATTCACTTCATCCCTTCAACGAGCGATAAACACGCTCATCATACACATCAGACCAGATAGGCACACACATAGTGTGTTTTAATGATTCATCCTGAGCTCTTCTGCCTCAAAGAATATTGTTTACCAGTTAGCTGCTGATTTCTCATTTCCTCCAGGTATAACCTGTATGGTCATAAGAAGTTTTCATGGGAATGCTAAATGAAATCCGCTGCTCAGTCCCCCGCTATTCCTTCACGCGTTTGATCTTTTAAAGGAACGTAATTAGAGCCGAGTCCTAAACCGAGATATAATGTCTTATTTTTTCAATGAAACACTCAGTTCCGAGCCTTTAAAAATGTTTCCGAGGATAGAGGGGATAGCCGGAAGCTAACCCCTCTCTTTATATCCCAAAGCGTCAACTAAAACCTGAATCCTAACCTTCCGCCATAGGTTCCGAAAGCACCGTTGTCTCTGTCGACCCAGTTAAATAACCCCTGCGCCCCTACAAATATCTTGTGTGTGACATTAAAATCAACGCCTCCGCCAAGTGTAATTCCCAGCTCGGCATTTCCCTGACCTGACGGAAATCCTCTTTTCTGGAGTATATTGGGCTGAGGAGCAATGCCTCCCACTTGGCTTCCCGGGTCGCTCTCATTGAAGAACAGATTCATGCTCGGCCCTCCCAAAACAAAAGGCTGAACTATCCTGTGAGCCTCAAGTTTATACTTTAGCCCCAGAAGAATTGTTGCCGTATCCAGATTTACACTTGTCTGGGTAGGAAGTGTGCCGGGCGCGATCGCGTTGACGGTGGGCTCGAATGTTATGTCATCATCCGTTCTTGCCCATCCGAAGCTCATAATACCGAGTAATTTTCCCGGCCCCAGGTTTTTATATAAAGGAACTCCAAGCTCGGCTGACAAATAAAAACCCGTGCCTGTCTTAAAAGGACCTGTCTGAGCGCCTATCGTAACGGCAAACTCACCACCGAAAGGCTCATCTGCGGTCTTTTCGGTCACGGACGTTTCTTCAACTATAACCGCTGCCTCTGCTCTCTCCTGAGCTTGCTGCTCGAGCATGATGTTCTTTTGCTCAAGCTCATCTATTCTGCTCTGCATCTCCCCCATTCTGCCCTGCATCTGACCCATCATCTGCTTGAGCTGTTGTATTTCCGCCTTCATGTTTTCCTGCCCCTGTGCGGATGCATCATATGCATACACACCGCAAATACAAAAACCTAGCACGGCAATCAAGAATGAAAATAAAACAGTCCTTTTAACCATCTCTCAATACCTCCTCTGCTTGTATTTTCTAACACCTTGCGAAGAGTAAAGGCAAAGCGGGTGCCATCAGAAAGTTATGCAATAACAGAAGGTTATAATATTTTAAATCGTCAGATGCACGTTAATGATACAAAATAGCATGCAAATGCTAACAATCTAATTGAATAAATAGTTGCTTATGCCAGCAATGAGTAAATTAAGAATTAGCAAAGGAAGAATTTAAAAGGGGGAACGCCCGGCAAAAGAGTGCCTAATTCTAACATCGGATTCATTATGGGGTTTGGAAAGAAGAGAAAGATTTAAAATCAGAAAAAGTATTTCATTGAAATCAATCGACTTTATAGAGCTTTAGTTTTCTGTAAAGAGTATCTCTTGATATGCCCAGGAGCTCCGCAGCCTTTGACTTGTTCCCCCTGGATTCCCGAAGGGCCTGCTCAAGCGCGAATTTTTCGAGCCTATCCAGTGAGAGGAGCTGGTGCTCCGGGGTTTTGGACTGCTGCCAGAGGAGATGCGCCTTCAGGTCCTTTTCGGTAATAGTGTTCTTGCTCAGGGACGTGACAGCTATTATGCCTTCAATCAAATTCTCGAGCTCCCTTATGTTCCCCGGGAAATGATAATTATAGAGTGAACTGAAAGCTCCCTCCGAGAGCCCCCTTATTCTCTTTGAATACTTGTTATTAAACCTTCCGATAAAGTGATCGATTAACAAGGGTATATCACCTTTCCTTTCCCGGAGCGGCGGCAGCTCGATGACTATTACGGCAAGCCTGAAAAAAAGATCCTCCCTCAAATATTTATTCTTCAGCTCATCTATTGTATGATTGCTCGCCGCTACAACCCTCACATCAAGCGCTATCTCCTTCGTATGTCCTATGGGCCTGACTTTGTATTCTTCAAGCACCCTCAACATCCTCACCTGAAGGTCTTTGGGCATTTCACCTATCTCATCGAGAAATATCGTTCCTTTATCGGCGGCAATGAAAAGCCCTTCGTGATCCCTTACCGCTCCGGTAAAAGCCCCTTTCCGGTAACCGAAAAGTTCCGACTCAAGGAGCTCTTTCGGTATAGCACCGCAATTCACCCCCACAAAAGGATGTGCGGCTCTCCCGCCTCTTAGATGTATGGCCTTGGCTAATAATTCTTTCCCCGTTCCCGTCTCCCCCACAATAAATACAGGCGCGTTGCTATGGGCTGCGGCCGAGGCCTTTTCAAAAACGGTTTTCATCACCTTCGAGCTGCTTATGATGTTATCGAATCCGTACTTTTCCGATAGGAGCTCCTTCAATGTCCCCACTCTGCTCTCAAGCTCCTGAGCCTTTCTGACAACATCCAGTTTTTTCAAAAGTACATCTTTATCAAAAGGCTTGGTAATGAAATCCGCAGCGCCGCGTTTTATCGCATCGACAGCCGCCTGAACCGTACCCTGACCCGTAACGATTATAACGGTTAACTCCGGGATCAAGTCTCTGAGCTTTTCAAGCAGTGCAAAGCCGTCCATAAGAGGCATTACCAGATCGAGAAGCGCCAGCTTTATATCCGGTACTTCCCGGGCTTTTTCAAGCGCGTCCGCCCCGGAATAGGCGGTAATTACATCGTAATTATTACGATTGAGAAGCTCCTTGACCGCTTCGACAAATTCCTTGTCATCGTCTACTACAAGTACCCTGAATTTTTCAGTGCTCAAGACGAATATCCCTCCGCGGATAAAGGAAGTTTTATTATAACCGTCGTACCCTTCCCCTCCATGCTTCTTATACTCACTTCCCCTCCGTGATCATTTACAATCCTTTTGGCAACTGTAAGTCCGAGCCCTGTCCCCTTTCCCGCAGGCTTGGTTGTAAAAAAAGGCTCGAAAACAAAGGAAATCGTCTCTTTCGAAATACCTTTACCCGTATCATTGATTCTGATATTCGCTAACCCGTTATCATAATCGTTCGCTGCTGCAACCGTAAGGACTCCCCCGTCAGGCATAGCGTCCACAGCGTTTATGATAATATCGGTAAAGACAAGATTTATCAGATTTGAGTCCACATAAATGCTCAAGCCCTCTTCAACATCAAGCTCGACCTCTATCATCTTTTTTTTGAGAAGGGGTCTCACCATATCGATCGACTCACCGAGCAACGAAGAGACTTTTTCCGAGCTTTTCTCACTGCCCGGCTGGCTGACAAACCTCAAAAGCCTTTGAATCACCTTCTGACCATACAAAATCTGCCTCTCTATAGAGTCCAGTTTTTCCCCGACACTCTCACATTCCGGGAGAGACGGTATGTCTTCTTTCAGCATCTGAACCCTGAGAAGCATCGAAGCGAGAGGAGTACCCATATGGTGAGCGAAACCTTCCGCCATCTTCCCGATTATTTGAGATTTCTCGAGCTCTATGATCTTTTTGCGCATAGAAATCCTGGCAGAAATATCTCTTATTGTCTCGATATACTTGCCTCGATCCAGATCCATGTAAACAAGACTGATACTCACGGGAATCCTGGAGCCGTCTTTCTTGATCATCTCCGTTTCATAGTCCGAAATCGCGGCCCCGTTTCTGGACCTCTCAAGCCTCTCTGCAAAGCTGTCCCTGTGCTCGGGTGTAATTATCTCATGGATATTTTTGATTTCATCTTCGTCATTAATGGCAAATAGCTTCAGAGCCGCTTTGTTTATCGTTTCAATAAGGCCGTCGTTGTCAAATACCAGAATCGCGTCGGTAGTATTATCCATGATACTGCGCAATCTCTCTTCCCTTTCCTGAAGCCGCCTTTCGGTATATTTCCGGTCCGTAATATCGACCCCGGAGCTCAAAGTACCGATAACTCTGCCATTTTCACCCTCTATTGCGGTGTTGTGCCACAGCACGTCGATTTTCTTCCCCGATTCGGAGATTATCTTGTTTTCATGAAACGCAATGTTTATGGATTCTCCCCTCATCACTCTCCTATGAACCTCTAATACTTCGTTACGTTCCTCGCGAGGGATGAATTTATCAAACCAGCTCTTTCCTAATATTTTTTCCTCGGAGCACTCGAGAATCTCTGCGCCCTTCCTGTTTATGAGCGTTACAATACCCTTGCCGTCAAGCCCCAGAAAAATAACCTCCGCCACGTCAAGGTACCTTTGCGTCCTGTCCTGCTCCTCCTTCAATTTTATTTCAGCGGCTCTTCGGTCAGTGATATCCACTATTGTGCTCACGACCACCAATCCTCTCTCGGTTTTCACAGGATTAAGGCCTATCTCCACAGGAAATTCGCTTCCGTTCTTTCTTCTGGCGAAAAGATCCCTCCCTTTGCCCATAGGTCTTGTCTCGGGCGCCGACAAGAACGATTTCCTATGCGCGGCATGCCCCTTCTTATATCTGTCCGGTACGAGCTCATCAATGTTTCTGCCGACCAGCTCGCTTTCCTCATATCCGAACATCCTGTTTACGAGTGAATTAACGAAAATAATCTTCCCCTTATTATCGGTCATTACTATGCCGCTCGGAACGGACTCAACAATAAAGCTGTATTGATTCTCAAGGAATTCTGTTTCGGGGTCCCCAGCCGTCCGGTGGGACTCAATCGCGCCCGGAGGCTCATCTTTTTTGGTAATTCTTTTCTTCATAACAAGTCCTTGGCGAGTGTAACCGTCCTGAATTCTTTCAGATTAATTATCAGAATATCACTTTATAACTTTGCTTACAATTTAGTTGAATCGCATATCTTTTACTTCGTGTAGATGAAAGTATAGAACTCGAATCTCCTCTCCCAGTTCTGAAGGTCATAGGACGCAATTACAAGATCTTTCTTCTCCTTTGTAATCTCATCTACAACATAACAGTTGAGCACGGTTTCAGGATTAAACCCGTAATGATCCAGAATACGGGTAAAACTAAGGTTGTCGGGAACATATCTGACTATAATTTTTTGGAAACGGTGCTTCAAACCCTCGTAGAGAAGCAAATTGAATAATTGTGAGCCCAATCCCTTTCCCCTGTAACTCGGATGAACCATTAACTTTACCTCAGCGGCGTGAGGCCAGTAAATCCCCTCGGTATGCAATGTACCTTTCGCGATAATATCCTCGTTATTTGTACATACGAGTTCCAGCACCTTTTTGTAGTTCGAGCTGATAAACCAATCCTGAAGGCCCTCCCATTTAGTTACATCGTCCTTGTATATGAGGAGGTCCGTCTTCGGAATCGTCGAGAAAAATTTCACCAGAAACTCCAGATCATTCTTACTTACAGGTCTGGTGATAACCCTGGTTTTATCCTTCAGGACAAGCTCTTTTGGGTATCCGGTCATTTATCATGAAATAACTTGCAAGCAGCATACCAACTGAGTCAGGAGGGCGAGTTCTTTACCCCGTAAGAGGAAATTCAATACCGCCACGCGTGTAAAACAATATGCAGTGAAATCATACAGCCATTAGAGCAGCAGGTTCATGCATTCACCGTATTTCAAAAATTCAGCTTGCGCCGGTAATCAGCCCGCACCGGTCGCGCAGCTCTCGACGACAATTGTCTTAAATTCGGACATCAGACATAAGCCCTGCGGGCAGAAGCAGGCGAACGGTAAAGATTTTTTGTTGCAATGTCACGGCTTATTCATCCTCCCGTGTAACTTCAGTTTGCGGTCTGTATCATTTTTCCGGGAAAGAGATTCAACCAGATGTTCAGTTTTCTGTCTTTTTATTGTTTCGGTTTTTAATGTATTCGATCATTTCCCGAGAATTCTCACCCGCCCATTCCCAGTCGAAGAATTCGAGCTCACTCAGGTGCGTGGGATCCTCCTGGATAATAAACACAGCCCTGTACCCGTCGGTCCAGTAGGGCTGCTTCATAAAATTCCGGTGGGGGTTTTCCGGGGTGGCGGGCTTTATCCCTTTAACATACCCGAATTTTCTGACCGCCCCCGAGAAGAGAAGATCCTGCTCGACGTACACCCTTGCCTCATCAATATCCGGATCGATTGCGTGCGCAGTTAACCATGGGGTCCTGATAGTCAGGTATGAGCCGATGTCACGGCTCACAGACCCGATCCAGACATCCATGCCCTTGTATCTTACGGGCATAAGCCATAGCCGGAGATGATTCCTCTCATGTATTGTGGATCTTGCTTTCTGAAAGCCTACGTCCTGAGCTCTTTTGTATACATATATGCTACTCATTGGAGAAGTACGGTATCTCGCCCCGGAGAAAAAGGCTTTGAACGCCCTCCACCCGGATCCCGCTGTAATGGGCTCAGTCACATCCCATCCGCGCCGGATGAAAGCGGACAATATTTGATCGCTCTCCCCAATGACGAAAAAGTTTAGCGGATCGTTCTTTCCCGTGCCGTCTTTTCTCGTCGAACAGCAGGGCACGCTCTCAAGCGCGCGGCGGAGGTCGTCTTCGTTCTGGTAGTCCACGAACTCCTCCTCTCCGTAAATGGAATCCCAATCCACCCGCTGAAAGTCTATCGTTATCCCGGGTATCTCTAAATAGAAGAGGAAGTTTTCCTCCCTGTCCTCTCCGAACACGCTAACGTTCAGGTATTTCACGCCCGGGTCCCAGTTTGTGTAAAAGAAACCCGATAATTCCCCGCCAGCCGGGATCATTCTTCCGATTCCGTGCTCGTTGAAGTATTCGTTGATTTCATCGTTAACGGGACTCGCAAAAATATAGTTCCTGTTAGCAGCTTCGTTCGGGGAGAAATAAGCGGGGTCTATTCCCACATGTACAAGAGTGACGGGAGCCCCGGTATCGTTTTCGATTCTGATCCATACCGGCTGGATTCCTTTCTTTGCAAGGTTGACGCCGAAAACCTCCCGACTCTCCGGGTCACTAAGCACTGCCGCCGTCACGGTTATGCCGTCCTCGGTCTGGGTCTCGCTGCGCATGAGAAAAGGGACTTCCCTCAACGGGTCGGGAGAGGGAGAATAGACCCGACACCCCTTTGCCGGAGGCGTGCTGAACATAGCGTTCTCCACCTCGCTCTGTGTGGCGCAATAGGAGGCGCAACCGACTTTCATTAAAGGCAGACAGCCGATCAAGAATATAAAGAACAGCCTCAATACCTGAGTGTCTCCGCGAACAGCGGTCATCTTAATTCCCTAACCCCCTGTCGTCATTTCTTTCATTCCGATTGCCGAATTCAAGCTCCAGGGAAGGAACTGAATGAATATCTTCCCAGGGAAAAAATTCCATGTCGCCCAGGGTGATAGAATCCTTACCGAATAGAAATACGGCCCGGTATCCGTCTGACCACCAGGGGTGGCCGAAAAGGTCTGTACGGGGATTCTCGGAGTTTGCAGCTCCTGTGCCTTTCACATAACCAAGCTTGTGTACTTGCTGAGACAGTACGAGGTCCTCTACTACATAATCCCTAGTTTCGTCGATATCGGGGTCTATCTCCTGCGCCGCGAACCAGTACTTCCTCACCCTTAAATCGGAGCCTATGTCCCTGCTCACAGAACCGATCCAGACACTATCTCCCCTGTACCTGAACGGGGTCAGCCAGAGGCGCATCTGGTTCCGCTGGCGGTAGGGCGTATGTCCCGCGTGTCGTGATTTCTGAAGGCTAATGTCCTGTCTTCGCCCGTACATATGGAGGCTAGTCATAGGGAATGTCCTGTAACGCGCGGTCGAGAACATTTTCCTGAGATCTATATCGAATGAATCGGTATCGGCCTCGGTAACGTCCCACCCGCGGCGTATTATTCCAGAGAACGTATCATCGGGATCACCGATAAGAATGATGTTAACCGGGTGCCCTTCACCCTCCCCCTTCTTATCTACAGTACAGCAGGGAATATTCTCCAATACCGCCCTGAGGTCGTTTTCGTTTTCAATATTTACTATCTCATCGTTTGAGTAAAGCTCTTCAAAATCGACGTTTTGATAGTCGGGCTGTATGCCCGGGACTTCGAATAAGAACACGAACCTCTCTATGCGGTCAAGCTGATACAGTGTTACGTTTACGTATTTTATGCCCGGATCCAGGTTTGAATATACAAAACCCTTATCTTTTTCGCCCGGGATTATGTACTCGACCTCTATGCTGTGTTCAGAGAAATGCTCGTCCATTTTTCTATTTAACGACCGGTTGAATTTGAAATGGTTAAGCCAGGAAACCTCGTTCGGGGAGAAATAATCCAGGTCGAGCGCGATGGGCATAAACGCGAACGGCGCATCAGTGTTGTTCTCTATTTCAAGCCACACGGGCTGTATACCTTTGGCCGCAAGGTCGACACCGAAGACCTCCTCACTCTCCTCCCGACTCAAAACGGCGGCGGTTACAGTGAGCCCTCCCCTGCTTTGGGTCTGCGCCCTTTTGAGGAAAGGAACTTCTTCAGGCGCGCGGGGAGTATAATTCGCCCCGCATGAGAATAGGGCAAGTATAAGAAAGACGGATAGAAATTTGCACATTGTACGTAATTTATAATCCGGAATTATATCGTCCGAACATAATAATACAGCGCTTAATTATAATTTAATCAACGGACCAAAGAAAGATTTGCTGGAGAAATCAAGCCTGAAATCCGGTCTTATGTGCGTGGCCGGATCCCTTTGTTCTGTATCCCGGTTTCCCGCCAAAACCAGACCGCGGCTTTCAATGAAACTGCATTGCCCGTATAAGTTTCACTGACGAATATAACCCGGGACCCCTAGAGCGCGAGTTCACAACTCCCTTTGCTTTCGCCGACACGCCTGAATAATCCGCCTCACGATAAAACACATGCCGGTGCTTACTATTCCCTGATTGACGGAAAGCCTCGCCGGGAGGGATTCTTTTTTAATGACCAAGTGAATTAAATAGAACTCGGCATCTTCATTAATTATGCTTCACGACAGATTGCTGAATTTTCTCTTTATGTATTTGCCAATGCTGTCAATCGCATCACGCCCGTCTTTTAACTCGCTCGCGAAAATCTGCCAGCAATGGATCATACCGCTCCATATTTCAAAAGTAAGATCGACTCCCTGTCTCCTCGCCTGCAGCGCGAATTTAAGGTTATCATCGAGGAGCAGCTCATGGTTTCCGATCTGAATCAATATTGGCGGCAACCCTCTCAGGTCAGCGTAAAGCGGGGAAACGAGCGGCTCTTTCGGGTCCCGCCCGCCAAGATAGGCATTCCTTACCGAATTCAGTCTGTCAGCGGTGATCCAGTCTTTTCCCATATTGCCGGTTACGGAATCGCCCTGAAACAACATGTCGACCGCGGGAGACATACAGCAGGCGGCAGCGGGTAAATCCATCCCGCCGTCCCTGAGAGAAAGAAGGGTGGATAGAACGAGTGTCCCTCCGGCGGAAATACCGACCGGTATAATCCGTGATCCTTCGAACCCTTCGTTCAAGAGCCAGTTGTAAGAGGCAACGCAGTCTTCGAGAGCAGCGGGAAAAATATGTTCAGGGGCCAGCCGATAGTCTATACTCAGCACCCTGGCCTCGGAGGCAGCCGACAATCGCCTGCAAAGGTCAGCGTGATCCCTGGTGGAGCCGATTGTAAACCCGCCGCCGTGAAAGAAGAGGATGACCCGCTTTTCATCCGCACCGGGGGCTTCGATCCAGAATGAAGGTATATCGTTTATCGTGAATTCCTTTATTCGCGGATTTTGCCCGGTTTGAAACCCCAAATAGAATCTTTCGAAATCCGCACGCAGCTGCTCTATAGGCTTACCTGCGGCAGGGGTATTCTCTCTAAGAGTTTGTAACAATCTATTTATCGATTCGTCGGGCATACGGAGCCACACTCGCATAAAGCATCTCTAAAATCAATTATACATCGGATTTTACAGCGGTAGTTAAAGCATAATAAATACAGGCCGTTAATAAATTCGCAGCTGTTTCAGAAATAGCGCCAGAAGTATCGGGCAGAAAACCCGATAAAGCGCCTTCTTTTTCATCACTATATCACTGCTTCCACAGTTTTAAATCTGTTGACAATCGCCGAAAGTAGCCTTAATTATTGTAAATAGACAATTAACGCTGCATTTTAAAATTCAATTAAAAATACGCCCTCAGCAATAATTTCGGAACTTGCCGGCAAGATTGGAATACAGTAAACAATAAATTTGCCCCCCCGGCCCTGGAAATGGAGCGAGATTAATGGCATATGAAGATATATCCAAAGCACAGCTGATCAGCGAGACCGGGGACCTACGCCGCCAGGTTTCCCGTTTGAAGAAAAATAATAAAGAGCTCGAAAGGCGGATAAACGAGCAATCCGTTACCTTTCAGAGCATCGGTGACGGAGTCATTATCGTTGACAAGCGGGAGAAAATAATTCTATTCAATAACAGGGCCGGACAGCTTACAGGATGGAGCTGTGATGAAGCCACGGGAAAATCTCTCAGCGAAGTCTTTTGCCTTGTAAATAAACGAAACGATAAGCCGTGCAAAAATCCGGCAACCAAAGCGATGAATATGGGGAAGAAAGTCGGACTTCCGAATGACACGGTTCTGATATCTCGTGACGGTTCGCGTCTTTTCCTGTCGGCAAGCTGCGCGCCTATAATGGATGGACGTAAGAAAGTTAAAGGCGCAGTATTCGTATTCAGGGACATTACACGAATTAAAGAGGCGGAAAACGCAGTAATCGAAAGCGAGAAAAGGTATAGAACCATCGTGGAGAACAGCTATGAACTCATATACGAGGTCGATTCTCTGGGAAACATTCTGTACGTCAATCCCCCTTGCACGGAACTCACGGGATACGAGCAGTCAGAGCTTACAGGCAAAAACGCATTTGAGTTTATCCACCCCGACGACCTCCCCAACGCTCTGGAGACTTTCAGAAGGGCTGTTTTAAATATGACAACCGAAACTGCTACTTTCAGAGCCAGGGATAAAAACGGTCAATATAACTGGCTTGAATGCACGGGAAATCCGTTCATCACGGGTAACGGCGAGATTCGGGGGGTAATAATTACAAGGGACATCACGGAGCGCGTCGAATCAGAAAAGAAGATAAGGTACCAGCTCTCGATAGAAAACGCGCTGGCCGAAATTTCAAAAATATTTGTCAGCTCCGATGATGTGGGATTAAACAGGGTTCTTAACATTCTGTGTACTACGCTCGCTGTCAACAGCGGATACGTTTATCAATTTCCTGAATCCGGCATCTCCTCAGGTAAAACGTTTTCCTGGTCTGATTCCGGAACGGATTCCGAGGAGCATATTAATCAAAATATCGATTGCGCGCTTTACCCGTGGTGGATGAAGAAACTGACAGCCGGTGAGAATATAGCGATAGAAGATACGGACTCCCTTCCGATTGAAGCCGATGCAGAAAAAAAACTTTTTAAATCCAATAATATACGCTCCCTTATAGCTGTTCCAATAATTTCAGCCAAGGGTGAGCTCTGGGGATACATGAGCTTAAACGACGCACAGAGGTCCCGCGTCTGGCTTGAAGAAGAAATCAGACTATTACGCATAGCGGGGGAAATTCTTTCAGCCTATAAAATGCGAAAGAAAGCAGAGGAAGAATTAACTCTTCTCAATAAACTGATGGAAGCCGTTCACAGGTTTCTGGACCTGGAAGAAGTCTACAAAGTCGCGCTTGATACAATTATCTCAATGCAAAACGTTGACATAGCGATGATCTACCTGCTCGATGAAGAGAGGAAAGAAGCCGTACTGGAGGCATACAGGAATGTACCGGATTATTATTTAAAAAAAGCGGCAAAAATACCCTGCCCTGTCGGAATAACATGGAAAGTGATAAACAGCGGGAAAATAATAAATATCGAAGACGCCCAGAAAGATCCCGACATTGGACCCAGCGGAAAAAAACTCGGGCATCACAGTCTTCTGGGCATGCCCATATACCTGAAACATAATGTAATAGGCGTTATATGGTTTCTCAGCTATAAGGAGCGAAAATTCAGCGAAAAAGAAGTACTTTTTCTTTCCGCACTCGGAGACCAGATTGCAATCGCAATCGCGAAAGCGAAGATGATTGATGAGATAAAAAAAACACAGGAGCAGTTGATTCAGTCAGAGAAGCTGGCGTCCTTAGGTCAGCTTATTTCAAGCATAGCTCACGAAATTAACAATCCGCTTACCCCGATTATAGGTTATTCGCAGAGGCTGTTAACGAAGCCCGATATTGACCGGCAGAATAAAGACTCCATAGAAATCATTCATAGCTCCGCCCAGAGAGTTCATAAAGTTATAGAAAAACTCCTTTCATTTTCCAGAAAATATTCTCCGGTCAGAAGCTACGAAGACATTAATGACCTGCTGGAAAAATCGATTGAGTTCAGAGAATACCAGCTAAAACTGGACAACATAAAAATTGCAAAGAAACTGGACGCCGCACTGCCGAGAACAATGGTAGACCCGAATCAGATTCAACAGGTTTTTACCAACGTAATATTAAACGCAGAGCAGGCAGTTGTTGAATCTCAAAACCGGGGTAGTTTGGAAGTCAGCACCGGAATCAAGAAAGATAGCATTATAGAAATTTCTTTTACGGACGACGGGCCCGGCATTCCGGAAAAAATAAAAGGAAAAATCTTTGATCCGTTTTTCACAACCAAGGAGCCCGGGAAAGGAACCGGACTCGGTCTTTCCGTCGCCTATGGAATTATCAAAGAACACGGCGGGGATATTCAGATACAAAATAAACGTAAAGAGGGCACAAGGTTTATTATTACCTTGCCAATAATAAAGCCGGATACGAAGCCCCAAATCGGCAAAGACGAAATTGAACACGGTTTCTCAAAAGAATTAAAGAAAAAAAGAGTATTGATAGTAGAGGACGAGGCGATCGTAACAGAACTTGTGAAAGCTGTTCTGGAAGAGGGAGAAAGTATTGTAGACGTGGCTTCAAACGGCAGGGAGGCGCTCAAGAAAATAAATTCAAGCAAATATGACTTGATTGTCTGTGATATAAAAATGCCTGAAATAAACGGGGTCAACCTGTTTTATGAAGTTAAAAAAACAAATCCGGAACTTTCAAGCCGGTTTATATTCATAACGGGCGACCCTAGCGACGAAACCATAGATTTCCTGCATGAGGCGGGAAATCCATACATAATTAAACCCTTTAAACTGGAGAAGTTTAAAGTCCGGGTGAATGAGATTTTCTGTGCCGGTTTTATGAATTGACGGCTCAAGAAAGCCTTGCAGTCCAGGGCGAATGGTGCAGAATATACACTCTAATGACAGTGCCGCACATATAGTGTGAGCAGGTGTTTAACCTGTCCCTAGCGCGCACGCGCGGCTTTTGACGGTATTGGCGCCGACACCGATACGGGAGCTGTTTCCCATTTGGTGAAGTAAATGAAGAGCCCCGATAGAGCGGTTAAATTAAAAACATCAATGTCAGCTAAAGAAAGTGCCGCTGTTTTGCAATCCTAGTTTGAAAGCAGCGGGTATGTCAATGGATGTATTCCCAATAAAGACATTGGAGATCATATCAGCGGCATTAATATTTTTATCGGAACTCAGTTCATATGTAAGCCAGTGTTATTTCCCCAGAAACTCTCCAATCGCCGCGAGCGACTCGACGTTGTCACAGATTATTTTAATTATTACCACAATCGGCACGGCTATAAGCGCCCCCGGTATGCCCCATATCCACCCCCAGAACAGCAGAGCCAGAAATATGACGACAGGATTTAGCAGAAGACGTCTGCCCAGTATCATGGGGGTTATAAAGTTTCCCTCCAGCCCGTTAATTATGAAATAAGCCAGAGGAGGAAGTAAGACCTGATAAAAATTATCGAAGGTTGCGGAGGCCACGATAGCCACTATTATTATGCCCACAGTCGGTCCGAGGTAGAGGACGAAGTTTAGTAGTCCGGCCATAATGCCCCATAGGAACGGGTTAGGCATTTTAAGGAGATACAGCGCCCCGCCCACCGCCGCCCCCAGGAATATATTTATAGTCACAATTGTATAGAGGTAGTTGGAAATATGGCTTTCGATATGACGCGCTATCTCGACCGCGCGTTTTTTATCATTCAATTTCGGAAGGATGTTTATAACCTTCCTGAGGAAGAGATCGCCGGACGCGAGCAGGAAGTAAAGAAGTATTATCATTGTCGCGACACCGAACGCAAATTCCCAGGTTTGAGAGATGAGGACATCCATCAGGCTCTCCCTTTTTACCTCCACGGTCGAACCCAGGGGCTCGGCTTCAACCTCCGTAATTTTCTCAACGCTCTTTGTTGCCTCACTAACCTTCTCCACCGGTTCTTTAATAACGCGTAGTTTCTGTTCTACCTTCGTGAAGCTCTGAGGTGCTTTTTGCAGCCATTCCGTAGCCGGTTGATAAAAAACGTAAACACTCGCTGACAGGATTCCCAGGAGCAAAATCAGCACAACCGCGGCTCCCAGCTCTTCAGGAATCCTTATTTTTTTCAGTGCGTTCACAGCAGGAGCGAGAAGAAGACTTAAAAGAATCGCGAAGGAGATAGGTATAAAAATCGCGCGCGCTACGTATAAAGTATATAGAACGGCCAGTATAAAGAGTCCTGAAATAGAAAGGGACCGAACGCTTAAAGTGCCGTTGAATAATTTACCCAGCTTGCCAATATCCGGCTCCGGTTTTTGGTTGTTCTCGACTTCGTTGTCGCTCATATCTCATCCTGTTGTTTACGTGATAGTTAACTTAGCTTTCAGGCTGAATTATACATACAAAGTGTATAATCGTCATGGCATCTTAAGTAATGAACTAAATTCCTTTCAAAGGGACTCAAATTATTCACAAGCTGCCCGCAGTAATCAAGCGGAACTCTGTGGAGACATTTTTTAACACATGGAGTTTAACTATGTTATTATTGTAATGATACAGAACCGGAGAACAGTTTATTTAGAAATTCATGACGAGAATGGATTTGAATTTCAAAAAAAGAAACTTTGAATTCTACGAAAGGCCGAATCCGGAAGATCCGCCCGAGCCCCCGCCTCCCGACCCTGAGCCGGAACCGCCGCCCGAACCCCCTCCCCCCGATCCCACCGGGAAGTCCCGTAGCCTATCGCGTGATTGGGAATAATTGTGTGATTACAAAAATTAGCATGCTCTCGTCAAAATACTGATAATTATTATTCACATACTGCTGTTGAATATTAAACAGTTCTTAATTCTATCCGCACATCCCAATTATCAGCATTTAATCTAAGCAGCTCAAATCACTACATTTTATCAGTACCCGGCCATCTGGTATTCATATTGCTTATTTTATGTATACAATGTTCCTGCACCCAGTTCCTGCACCCACTTTAAAATTTCCATAGAAATCTAGAAGTTGCATCTTTATACTGGGTAGTGTGGGAGGTTTCGTGAAAATGAAAGAAGTAATTGTTGGAAAACTGGAAGATTTTAAAGATAATGAAATGAAAACAGTTGCCCTGGATGACTCCGACGACAAGGTGCTGATAAGCCGAATCGACGGTGAATTCTTTGCCGTAAGCGCGTTCTGTACACACTACGGAGCTCCTCTCGAAAAGGGTATTTTGAGCGACGGCAGGATTGTATGTCCGTGGCACCATGCCTGTTTCAATGCGAAGACCGGGGATTTAATGGAGCCCCCCGCACTGGACGCGCTTGTCTCTTACGAACTGAAAACACAAGGCGATAATCTCGTTTTAATGCTCCCGGAGGAATTCAAGGGCAGGCGTAAACCCGAGATGTCAAAGGCGGAGCCCTCGATTGATAAAAGGACTTTTATTATAATCGGAGCCGGTGCAGCGGGCTACGCGGCGGCTCAGGCCCTCCGTGAAAACGGTTACAAGGGACGCATAATCATGATTTCACGTGAGAACAAGCTTCCCTATGATCGCCCCAATTTGAGCAAAGAGTATCTGAGCGGCGAAGCGAAAGAGGAATGGATGCCGCTCAGGTCCGAGGACTTCTACGATGAATACGGAATAGAAACGGTGCTTGGTCGCAAAGTCGTGAGGCTTGACGGCTCTACAAATACAGTCAGGCTCGATGACGGCACGGAGCTTGAATACGATAAGGTCCTAGTTGCGACAGGGGGCAGTGCAAGGAAGCTGGACGCTCCCGGCTCGGGGTTGGAAAACATATTTACACTGAGGAGTTTCAGCGATGCGGACAGGATAATTGACTCTGCCGAGAAAATCTCCAGAGCCGCTGTCATCGGGGCGAGTTTCATAGGCATGGAAACCGCGCACAATCTAACGGAGCGGGGTATCAGCGTGACGGTAATCGGAAGGGAATCGGTGCCTTTTGAAAAAGTTTTCGGAGCGGAGATAGGCGGTATGTTCAAAACCGAGCATGAAAATAACGGCGTAACTTTTAAGCTTGAGCGCAAAGTTTCGGAATTCAAAGGGAACGGCAAGGTTGAGAGAGTGATCCTGGACAACGGGGATGAGGTAGAGGCCGAGCTAGTAATAGTCGGAATAGGCGTCGAGCCCGTAACGGATTTCATACAAGGCCTCGAACTTGATCCGGACGGAGGTATAAAAGTGGACGAAGCCTACCGCGCGGCGAAAAATATATATGCGGCGGGGGATATAGCTTCCTATCCCGACATGGAAACCGGAAAACATGTCAGAATAGAACACTGGCGGACAGCCGAGCAGGAAGGCATACACGCCGCGGTTAACATGCTTGAAAACGGAATACCCTCGATCTTGGTTCCTTTTTTCTGGACCGCGCAGGCAGGGCTTAATTTCCGCTACGTCGGACACGCGGAATCCTGGGATTATCTCATAACCTGGGGAAACGTCTCCAATAAGGATTTTATTACCTTCTTCGTCAGCGAAGGCAAGGTCCTGGCCGCAGGCGGAAATAAGAGGGACCGGGAAATGGCGGCGATTGAAGAACTGCTGAGGCTGGGAAAAATGCCGAATCCCGATAAGCTCAAGAATACTTCGTTGAATTTACTAAAATTGATAAATAAGTAGAATTATAGAATAAGTACGGCATTAGATGGTCGTCGAGTCCTTATAAAAACTCGTTAACGGGAAAAGCGGATTATGGAGAACATTATGGAACCTGTAAATATCATTCTGGAAAGCGCGACCAAGATGGGTGAAAGCTTTCTCGCCCACCTTCCAAAAATTCTCATAGCGCTAATCGTGCTTTTTATAACCTGGTTGATATACCGCCTGGTCGACCGGGTTCTGAACTCTTTTTTCAGGCGTATTAGGCTCCGCGACTCACTATCCGAATTATTCAGGAAACTTAGCTACATATTTATATGGCTTATTGGCGTCATGGTTGCTGCGGTGATCATTTTCCCCGATTTCACGCCGGCTAAGTTGCTGACTGTCATAGGTTTGAGTTCGATCGCGATAGGTTTTGCTTTCAAGGATATATTCGAGAACTTTCTCGCCGGAATACTGATACTGCTCCGAGAGCCTTTTCAATTGAGGGATTTCATAGAATGCGAGGGCATGGAAGGGTTTGTGGAAGACATCAACATTCGTGACACCTACATAAGAAGGGTCGACGGTCAGCGTATCGTAATACCGAACGCAATGTTGTTTAAAAACCCGGTGCAGGTCAGAACGGACCTTGATCTGAGGCGTATTACGGTAATGTGCGGAGTTGCCTACGGGGAGGATGTCGATGAGTCGAGGGCGGTAATAAAGGAGGCTGTCGAGGGCCTCGATAGTGTCGATAACAGCAGGGAAGTCCAGATATTCGCACAGGCCTTCGGCGCGAGCAGCATAGATTTTGAAGTTACATGGTGGACCGGTTCGAGTCCGCTCGAGATCAGAAAGTCCCGTGACGAAGTGGTGGCCGCGGTCAAAGGGGCGCTCGACGAAGCCGGAATCGAGATTCCGTTTCCTTATCGCACACTCACATTCAAGGAGCCTCTGGAGACGGTTTTCAGCAAAAAGAACACAGAAACTGAGAATGATAAAGAAGATAAAGCCACCGAATTTGCATCCGGCGGAGAGAAGAGACCGGCTTGAGATCAGCCGGCTTAAACTCGTACATTTTTTTATAACTCTATAAAGCAGTTCAACTGATCGGGAGACAATGAAAATTGAATGAGATGGCTCAGATACTCGAGGGCTATTGGGAAACTTTCCTCGTATTGGTTCCCAAGATTGCGATCGCGCTGATTATCCTCATCATTATGGTTTTAATCGGCGCTAAAATCAGCCGTTTAATTACAAAAGGGGCTTCGTCTCGTATCGACGATCCTTTGCTGGCAAGATTTCTCGGAAGGCTGTCCAAGTGGTCGCTCATAGTAGCGGGAATTATCCTGGGTATGTTCGTGCTCGGTCTCGGGGGCATTGCCGGAGGTCTCATAGCCGGAGCGGGCGTGTCTGCTTTAATCATAGGCTTTGCCTTCAAGGATATCGGCGAGAATTTTCTGGCGGGGATTATACTTGCGTTCGCGAGGCCCTATAATATCGGTGACAAGGTAGAGACGGGGGATACCTTCGGAATAGTAAAAGCGCTTGACCTCAGAAACACCCGCATAAAGACATTTGATGGAAAGGATGTATATGTGCCCAATGCCATGGTAGTTAAGACACCTCTTATCAATTACACAAGGGACGGATTTTTAAGATACGAATTTTTGATCGGCATTGATTATGAGGACGATGTTGATAACGCGAGGAAGGTAATAATAGAAGCTATCAGTAAAGTTGACGGGGTATTGGGAGAAGAAAGGGCGCCTGTAGTCTACGTTGAAGATCTAGCCACGAGCACGATCAATATGCGCGTATTCTTTTGGGTCGATACTTTTGATTACAGGAAGGATGATCTCGAGATTAAGAATGACGTTATGGACGAGGCCAAGAAGGCTCTTTTAGAAAACAAGATAACCCTTCCGGCAGACATTCTGGAGCTCAAAATCTACAATGAAAAGCTTCCTATTCCGATAAAGTTGATGAGAAGCAAACGAGGGGAGCGGGAAGAATCGTGAGGTTAATTTTTTATTACAGTTGGTGAGCACAGGTCTATCCAAAGCATATTTTACAGGAGGAAACAAATGGCTGAAGCTAGCGCAAATTTTCATGAACCCCTGGAAAAACTGAGTGAACGTACGCTGGAGCTGCATAGGGGTATTGTTTCTTTAATAGAGGAACTGGAGGCGATCGACTGGTATCAGCAGCGCATTGACGCAACCGGGGATGAGGAGCTCAGAAAGATTCTCGAACATAACCGTGAAGAGCAAAAAAGAGCATGCCGCCATGTCCCTTGAGTGGTTAAGGAGGAAAGACCCGGGTTTCGACAAGCAGCTTAGGGATTATCTTTTTACCGAGGGACCCATAGCGGACAAGGAGGAATCGGAGGGAAACGATAGGGATAAAGCCTTGGGAGAGTCCCTCAATATCGGGAGTCTTAAAGGAGAAGAAAAACCATGAACGACCTCAAAAGAGAACTGGCACCCATCACCGAAGAAGCATGGTCGGAAATAGAGGAAGAAGCACAACACACCTTGAGGAGTTATCTCGCGGCCCGTAAATTGGTGGATTTCAGGGGGCCCGAGGGATGGGATTACTCCGCGGTAAATCTGGGCAGGTACAGGAAAGAAAAAGAAGGACCGGTCGCAGGGGTGGAGGCGCACACAAGAATAGTGAGACCTATGGTAGAGCTTAAAGTGCCGTTTGAGCTGTCAATCGATGAGCTTGACTCGGTGAACAGGGGTCTTGAGGACCCCGATCGACCCGGTTCGTAAAGCAGCGCAGAAAATTGCCGTCGCGGAGGATAGTATAGTATTCTTCGGAAGCTCGGGTGCGGGATTCGAGGGCATTTGCTCAGGCAGCGTGCATGATCCTGTGGTAAATAAGGCAGGGTACGGCTCTTACCCCGTAGCAATAACGGAAGCCGTGGAGGTACTTCGCGAAACAGGCGTTACCGGACCTTACGCGATAGCGCTCAGTCCCAGACACTATAAAGGACTGGCAAGCACTGTCGAGGGCGGATACCCAATTATAAACCATATCAGAAGACTCATAGACGGCCCCATAGTCTGGGCGCCTGCGATCAAGGGCGCGCTTGTAATAAGCATGAGGGGAGGAGACTTTGAACTGGTAATAGGCAGGGATATTTCCATCGGATATACGGATCACGGCAAAACGAAAGTAGAGCTTTATCTTCAGGAAAGTCTGGCGTTCAGACTGCTTGTGCCTGAGGCCGCTGTAATTATCTCGGACAAAAAATAGAGGCATTTCGTAAGAGGCCGCATAGTCTATGATTAGCTTAGAAGCCCCATCTTTTTCATTCGGTATCTGAGGTTTTGCCTGTTTATCTTCAAAGCTTTCGCCGTCCTGGTTTGATTCCAGTCGTATTGTTCGAGCGTCTGCCTGATTATCTTCTGTTCTATATCGTCGAGGGAGGAGTCGTCGAGGGAAATTTCAAGCTTCATTTTATTTCCTTCCGTCCTGACTTCTATGTCTTCATTCTCGATCTCAAGCTGTATGTAGTTTGGATTCAACTCCTCGCCTTCGCTCAGTATCATCGCCCTCTCTATAGTGCTTCTCAGCTCCCGGACGTTGCCGGGCCAGTCATACAGCTGGAATGATTTTCGAACTTCTTCGGGGATGATTGTTATATTTTTGTTAAGATCATCGTTGAAATATTTGACGAAGTAATCCGTCAGAATGGGAATATCTTCCTTCCGTGCGCTTACGCCGGGCATCTCTAAATTAATTACATTCAATCTGTGATACAGGTCCTGTCTGAACAAGTCATTTTTTACCTGCTCTTTTAAGTCTTTATTCGTGGCGGCGATTATCTGTAAATCCACCTTTATATCCTTTTTACCCCCCAGCCTTCTGAAGTTTCTCTCCTCCACCACTTTAATTAGCTTTGCCTGGAGGTTAAGACTCATATCACCGATTTCATCGAGCAGAATTGTCCCTTCGTCCGCGTCCTCAAAAATCCCGGACCTGGATTTTTTCGCATCCGTAAACGCCCCGGCCTCATAACCGAAAAGCTCACTCTCCAGCAGATTTTCCGGAATCGCCGCACAATTCATTTCCAGAAAAGGCTTATCAGCTCTCTTGCTGTTGTAATGAAGTATTTTTGCCGCGAGGCCCTTACCGGTACCGGTCTCCCCCGTAATAAGCACCATCTTGGGCTCCCCGGCGGCGATCTTTCTAATGAGCGCCGTTAAATCGCGTATAACTTCGCTTTCGCCTACAAGCGAATCGAAGCCGTATTTTTTTTGCTCCCTTCTAGTCGATACGTCCACGGTTTTCCTGAGATTGGCTGAGCTGAGCGCGTTTTGAATAATGATTTTTATTTTATCTACCGGAAAGGGTTTTTCGACGAAATCGTACGCGCCCAGCCTCATTGCGGAAACGGCGGCTTCAACGTAACCATGGGCCGTGACTATTATCGATATAGGAGGAGGGTCAATCCTGGAGAGGTGCTGCAAGACGTTGAGACCGTCGAGATCGGGCAGCTTTAGGTCTATTATGGCTATGTCCGGCAAATGCTCACGCGCGAGCTCTATACCCTGATTTCCGGTAAATGCGGTCATGAGATTATAGCCTTCCCCCGACAGGTTCTTAGCCAGTTTTTTTGTGAAAAATACTTCGTCGTCTATAATTAGAATGTTTTTAGTCATTATCTATAAAATATTAACTTATTATTAGTTCCTTCTCGCTAAGATTCGTAGGTAGGGTAACGATGAATGTTGAACCGGAGCCTTCATTCCTCTCTACAGAAATATCACCCCTGTGCACCTCTATTATTCTTTTCGAAATAGCGAGTCCGAGTCCGGTCCCGTTTTTCTTGTTAGAGTAAAAGGGCTGAAATATTATGTCCTTGTCCCCATCCACTATACCCGAGCCCGTATCGGTTATAGTGATAATAAATTTATTATCGCTATAGTCGGAACTTATAGTTATTTTGCCCTTGTCTTCTTTGATCGACTCGACCGCGTTTATCATCAGGTTCATGAGTACCTGCGCTATCAATTCGAAGTCGAGCCCTATTTCCTTTTCCGTCTCTGTAGTATTTTTTTCTATTTTTATGTTTTTTTCCGAGGCTTGCGGAGATATAAGGCTTACGACCCTGTCAATAAGCTCGTTCGGATTTCCGCGGACCAGACTTACTTCCCGGGGAATAGCCAGCTGGAACAGCTCCCTTATTATATTATCGAGTCTGTTAACTTCTCTGATTATTTCCGATATCCTGTTATTTGGCTTGTTATGATCAACCTCACTCTGTATGTTTTCAAGGGCAACCGCTATCCCGGAAAGCGGGTTCCTTATCTCATGAGCGATTTTAGTGGCAATTTCACCAATTGTAGCGAGTTTCTCGTTTCTCAGGAGCTCTTTATTCTTGCTGTCGAGATCGGACGTAACCTCTCTGATCTTCTCCTCAAGTATCCGGTTAAAGTTTTCGGTCTCTTCAAGCAGTCTTTTATTTAGTTCATTCTTTTCCTCAAGCTCTGCGTTTCGCTCTTCGAGCTGATTGTGCTCGGCTTCTATGCTGCCCAGCATTCTGTTAAAGGAAGTGACAAGCTTTGCAATCTCGTCGGTCCCCTTTATGTCTTCAACCCTGTAGGAATAATCCCCCTCTCTTACATTAACGGTGGCGTCGACGAGTTTTAATATCGGCTTCGTCACACGTTTCGGAAACATTATTGTCATAATCCCGCCGAAAAGAATTGCGAGAGTGGCTACTACGGCAATATTGAAGTAGGCGACGCCTATTTGTTTATCAGCAATCTCGATGGCATCGAACAAATTTTTCTTTGTGAAGATATCTTTCCCAAAAATACCTTCCCCTTTACCCTCTTCGTTTTCGTCCTTTCCGAAGCCGGATATTATCTCAGAGAAAGTAAGTTCTTTATCTCCGAAAGCGGTCTTTGTATTTTTAAGCTTGCTGATGCTGTACATGCAGAAACCGCTCACAATTACTATAATGACCAGCATTATTAAAAAACCGATAGTGATTTGTTTATCGAGTGTCAAATCAATTTCCTCAATAGATGGAGTTTGTGCATATTATATACAAGCCCGAGCATAGTCACCAGTTAATTGAATTTGCAACTATGATGCCATGGTTGGATATTGCTAATCTCCCATAAAAATCTTCAATGATACAAGGAACATAGGCAACCCCCAGGTATAGAAAGCCGATACGCTTGTCAGTTTCTCCGGGAGGATTTGTATGATTCTAAACAGTTTTTACTGTTAAATAATAACGACTTTATCCATTTTATACTAAAAAAAGATCCGTAATCTCCTTGCATTATTGAAATTGAGACAATATTCAAGGCCTGGCACAATCATTGCATGACTATTAACTACGAAGTGATATACATAGATTCCGCAAAGGAGGTTCTTACATGAATGCAGTCATACAGCTGATTAACGAAAAGGGGAAAGTTCTCATTTTAGTTTCTTTTGCTATCCTGGTTTTTGCATTTATATCCTGCAATACCGCCCCTGAAGGCGATAAAGATAAGGTTATAAAGGTTGAATTGACGGAATATAACCTGGAGATCGACAGCGATAGTATCAAACCCGGGGTCAAGGTGTTTGAAGTAACCAACAATGGTGATTCCGAGCACAGCTTCGTTATAGAGGGTATCGATACAATGCAGAGATTTGAGGATAATTTAAAGCCCGGTGAAACGAGGAGAATGAACGTCGAACTAGAGCCCTCAAGGTACAACGTTTACTGCCCGGTGGACGATCACAAAAATAAGGGAATGGCCAGTGTGATAAAGGTCGAGGAGCCCGAAGAGGAATCCACCCCGGCTCCGGGTGAATAACCCTACTGTTATGTAGGGAAGTCCCGGTTGCATAAGCTTCGTTGACGGTGCTGATTACCGTACGATTTATCGGAGCCGTTACGAAAAAATAATTAGACCAGGAGAAAAGACATGCCTTACGATAAAAAATCAGAATTGCCCGATTCGGTAAAAAACAATCTGCCCGGACATGCTCAGGACATTTATATGGAAGCTTATAACAGCGCATGGGATGAGTATTCCGACCCGGAAGACAGAAGGGGCGACGCTTCGCGCGAGGAAGTAGCACACAAAGTGGCTTGGGCGGCGGTGAAAAAAAAGTATGAGAAGAAAAATGATAAATGGGTACGTAAGGACGACTGATCGGGGCACCTACCGGTATCGGGATATCAATCGGCTATGGTTAAAATGAAAACATTTCATGTGCTTCCCAGCGAAAAGCCCCCCGGCTGGAAAATAGAGGAGGAGCCTGAGGGAAAGGTATTCGGTCCGTTTACTACTAAAGTACATGCGGTAAAAGAAGCGAGGAAAATGGCTAAAATCGAGCTGATGGCCCGGATAGTTATCCACAGGAGTGACGGCCCGGTTCAAAGGGACGCTCGGCAGAAGATATAAAAATAATAGGGTCGGTACTGCGTTTCCAGGTAGTTTAATGTTCTCCAATTCTTACTGTCCGATTTTTAACAAACCCCTAATTCTGAATACCTTGAACCTTTTTATAATGTCCGTAAGCTAATGCAAACATTAAATAATTATGTTGCGCCCGTATTCTGGCATGCATGTTGCAATGATTTTATACAAAGACTTAACGATTGCATAAGAAAGCTTAAATAGAATTAAGGCAGGAGGTGAAACTAGTGCTGGGTCTGGCGTTAACTTTTCTAATTGTCGCTATTGTGGCGGCTGTGCTCGGCTTTGGGGGTATAGCAGGCACCGCTGCCGGAATAGCAAAAATATTGTTCTTCGTTTTCCTTATACTCTTCGTAATTTCCTTGATATTCGGAAGACGGGGAACCACGTACTGAAACAATGAAAAAATCTCACACAGAAGGAGGTGATTACAGTGAATTGGGACCAGATTGAAGGTAACTGGAAACAGGTTAAAGGCAAGGCGAAAGAAAAATGGGGAAAGCTGACCGATGACGATCTCGATGTTGTAGAGGGAAAGCGTGATCAGTTGGTGGGGAAGCTGCAGGAGAGATACGGATATACCAAAGAAGAAGCTCAAAAATCAGCGGATGAATGGTCTGAAAATGCTTAATGAGGGCCTATTTACCCCATACCTCTGGCCGCCCTTTGCTCCATCGATTGAAGGAAAGGGCGGTCTTTTAGCTTTGAGGTCCGGGCGATGAATTGAAAAACAAGATTAAGGAGGGACGATATGGGACTTATATTACTAATAATTTTGGTGCTGCTACTTGTCGGTGCTTTGCCCACGTGGGGCTATAGCAGGGAGTGGGGATATTTCCCCGGGGGAATTTTGGGGACTATTTTGATTATAGTCCTGATATTACTGCTACTAGGCTACTTGTAGAGCGCTTTTTTTAGTAGTATCAAAAATGAGTTATTAATTTTTCCAGGCGGAGGAGACGTGAAGGATAGAGCGGTTTTTTGCTTCGCAAGGTAGTGAGAATATAACTATTGATCCAATGACAAGGAGATTTATAAATGAAAGACAATACTTTGAAAGAACTGTTCAGAAGTGATTTGCAATATCTTTACAACGTGGAGAAGCAAATCGTCAAGGCTTTGCCAAAGATGGCAAAAGCGGCGGCGGACCCCGAGCTCAAGGACGCATTCGAAGAGCATTTGGAGGAGAGCAAGGGACATGTGGAAAGACTCGACAAAATTTTTGAAGACTTAGGATTAAAATCCAGAGGTAAGAAAAGCCGGGGAATCGAGGGATTAATCGAGGAAGGCAAAGAGATACTCGAAAAGTCGGAAAATTTGGGGCCTGACGTAGTGGATGCTGCGCTGATCGCTACCGCGCAGAGAATCGAGCACTATGAGATAGCGGCCTACGGAACACTGAGGACTTATGCAAAATTACTGAGCAACAAGGATACCTCGGAGCTATTGGACAAGTCTCTTAAGGAAGAGAGCAAAGCCGACAAAAACCTTACGCGTATAGCAGTAAAAAGGGTCAACCCTAAAATCGCGTCCGCGTAACGAAAGAACGCGGAATTCTTGCTATGCCTTGGACTCCCCGGACGAGTTAATACACCCGCCGGGCCGGGCTAATACGTTCCTCATTGATCTTGAGGAGATTGGTGAAGAACGCTGGAGCACGTAAGGTCAGATTATCAGAAACTTGCAGTGTTTGTAAAAAGGGATTTTGCCAGGAAGAGAATCTTAACGGATTGCCGCCCGAAAAACTTATCAAAAATAATTATAACATTTAAAGAGCATACCTTCTTTTTGCTTTCCAATTCTTTAATCACCGCTATTTTGCTTCCTCGATCTTTTCCTCGGCTTCCTTCCTGTCCTCGTGATCAGCTTCGGGCTTATTTTTCTGCTGCTCATCTTTGTTGTGGGGCTCGTAACTGAACTCGGCAAGTATCGGGAAATGGTCCGACCCTACATCCGGGAGCTTCCTCAACTCGACAACACGGAAAGAATCCGATACAAAAATATGATCCAAGGGGAAGCGAATGATCGGGTATTTCACGTGAAAAGTGTTGTAGAACCCCCTCCCTATTCTCGGGTCGAGCAGGCCGCTTATTTTCTGAAATAAACCTGTAGTGTAAGACCACGCAACATCATTCAAATCACCCGCCACTACAGTCGGCATATCCGACTCTTTGGCTTTCTTTCCTACGATCAGCAATTCGGCGTCCCGCTCCACCGTATCATCAGCGTACTTCGGATTGGGCGGGTTAGGATGGACGCAGTAAAATTCTATAAGGTCTCCCGACTTCAACTCCAGTATCGAATGAACGGAGGGTATGTAATCCTCCACCAGATAGTTTACTTCCGATAAGACCGGTTTTAATTTTGAGTAAAAAATCATTCCATAGGTGTCGTCTGAAATGTGCTTTTTAGAATATGGATAAGAGTCTTGAAAGATTTCCAGCTCCGAATCCCACCACTCATCAGGCTCGAGCACGCAGACGATATCCGGGTCGGTATTTCTGATCTGCTCTATGAATTTCCCGGAATCCCGGTTTTTCATATATATATTGGCCACGAGCACTTTCAACCTTTTTTCCGGATCATTCTCTTCGTTGTTCAAAACCTGAATCGACGCCACCGGGGTGTAGGGATACATTCTATAAAGTTGATATGCAACACATATTATCAATATAATAAATATAATATTTTCCGCGAAATTTGTTTTGTTGTAAACCAACAAGTATATAAACATGATTATAAGACCTCCTACCGCGATCTGGGTGCGTGGAAAATCGAATATTCTTATCCACCAGTCTTCGTAACGTATTAACGGCAGGGCGGTAGCTGAGATAAATACTATTGCTATAATTGTTATAATGATTTTCATTAAGCCCTTATTCTACTCACTTTATATTTTTTATCACCATTTTTTTGCTTTATTTTTAAAATTCCCGTCGGCTGCCAAAAATTATTAATGTCAAAGCAAAAGCCGCCATATTACGGAAATAGCCAATGACTCTCTTATAGACTTAGATAATTGACTATTCGCAAGTTACCGCTGTCCATTTATTAACAATTTCTACTGTTTAGTTTTGTACATTTATTTTATTATCCCCGTGTCATTAATTCGTAACACTCTATAATTGTTCACTAATACCTCTGTTCGTATTCATGGTACTGATATTGCAACGCTGTATATGCAAGCATAAATCAAAATGCGGAGGTTTTATTATGACACAGCATAAATCCAGATGCGCCGTATGCGGGCGCAATATCGAAGACGTTGTGAGGCAGTCACACGGGGATGAAGAATACCATTTCTGCTGTGAGAATTGCAGAATGGAATTCCTGAAAGACCCCGATAAGTATGAGCCCGTGTGGACTCATTTTAGAAAAGAGGGCATTGACACAGGCGCAATCAAGTGCGCTGTATGCGGTCAGAATGTATCAGAGGAAGTTGCGGTCAGGCAGGAGCATCATGAGGAGGACTCTCATGAAAAATACTATTTCTGTAGTGAAAAACACAGAATGGAATTCATAACGGACCCCTCTACCTATAAAGGCATGTCGGGAAAACACGTTTCGCCATGACTCGATTGCGTGAAGGCTGATTTTCAAGATGTAAATTTTAAAAAAATAACCAGGGGCGGAGAAAAAATGATGAATAATAAACTGAAGCTGTTTATAACTCTGTTTGTTCTTATTGGTATTGTCGGTTGCGCAGACAGGCAAAGTAACAGAAGCACCGGTGAGGTAATAGATGATGCCGTAATAACTTCGACGGTAAAAACCGAGCTTCTGGCTGATTCCGACGTAGGCGGACTCGACATAGATGTCGATACCACCAACGGAGTTGTTACGCTGAGTGGGACTGTTAGCTCGGAAATGGAATCGCAAAAGGCTGAAGAGATTGCAGGGCGTGCGAACGGTGTGGTATCCGTGAACAACAAATTAATCGTCGTTAGTGACATTGAAATTAATGACGACAATAAACAGTATTGACGCTCAAGTAATAGGAACTTGAGGATTATATAGTGTGACATATGATAGCCCTTGGATATATATGTCAAAAAAATATCGACATACTGATCAAAGGAGTTAATTTTCATGGAACTAAATCTTGCGCTTACACCGATAGTATCTTTGATTGCCGGGATAATTATTCTTATCTTCCCGAGAATATTGAATTACGTAATAGCGATTTACCTTATTATTATAGGGATCCTTGGGTTGATACAATAATCTCCATGGGAGCAGCGGCTTGTTCGATACGATCTAAAGCCTTTCAGCGACTCGCCTTCCGAACAGGTAGTTCGTGAAGAAAGGAAATATAAAAAATATTTTGAACCAGGAGGAATCAATATGAATATATTAAGAAACGTATTATTCGCTTTGCTGTTAGGAATATCCTTTGCTGGTATATACGGATGCCCCGATAGCGGCGACGGACCGGCAGAAGAGGCCGGAGAGGAGATAGACGACGCGGCTGAGGACGCCGGAGATAAGATGGAGGACGTCGGCGACAAGGCGGAGGATGCGGTTGATTGATAGTGGCATTAAAAACCCGCTTCCAAGTGTTGATATTTCTACACCTAGAACTGTAAAACATTTTTCTTTAATGAACCGGATTCTTATGATTTGCTTTAAGAATTAGATTTAACCAGCTGATATTGATGTGATAATGTATAATCGCCATAGATGGCATGAACATTGCACATTAGTAGAGGCATAACACAATTAGGAGGTGTTTATATGAGTAAGTTGTTATTATCAACGATCATGGCATCGGGTTTAATGCTGACAGGCGGTAACCTGTATGCCGGGAGTACAGACCATGATCAGGATTCGAAAACTCATGCCGAAGAAACTATGAAGCAGGATTCGGATATGAAAGAGATGAAAGATCACGGAAATTATAAGGGCGAGGTTACCGCGATTGACGGGGATAAGGTAACGATCAAGGACAAGGAAGGAATGGAGCATACGGTCGTAATAACCAGTTACCAGGACCTTCAGGAGCTCCAGGCTGAAACGCTTGAAACTGGGGACCGCGTTATGGTTCTTTCAAGGGACGGCAAGCCTTATGCTATATCAAAGACAGCAGAGGCCTGGACGGTAGACATTGATGCCCCTGACTTTGATCCAACGGGAACAACGTCGGTTAAGGGCAGAGTGACCGAGGTGGATGGCGACACCATAACAATAAAGGATAAGGACGGGGTCGTGCATACTGCCGAGATCACAGGATTTCAGAGCATGGAAGAGCTGCAGACAGAGACAATTGAAGAAGGCGATATAATCGTGGTAAACATGAGAGACGGAAAACCTTACGGAATAGGTAAGCATCTCGAATCATGGCTCGTAGATGATCAAGATGACGAGTATGATGAGACTAATCATAGTAAGCCACAGACAAAAGTAGAAGAATAAACTCCTGTAGAGAGAAAGCGGCGGGGAGTGAGAAACTCGTTGAGAAGCGCAGGATATCTTCTCCCTCCGTCCCTTTTTCCTGCAATCATTTGAAACAAAGTCTAAAGAAGACTATTGCAGGGCTTAAAGATTAGATGTTAATAGCAGCCGAAGTTGATATGAAAAAAGTTAAAGGAGGTAAGGAATATGTTAAGCTGGGCATTGGTATTTCTTGTTATTGCAATTATAGCTGCTGTTTTAGGTTTTACCGGTATTGCGGGAGCGGCGGCCGGTATTGCTAAAATATTGTTCGTAGTGTTTTTAATAATTTTTATTGTCGCCCTTATTTTTGGCAGGCGACCCCCTGCATGAAGACCTAGGGCTTGAAGTTCTGACTTTTGACGTCAACCACGAAAACGGCATTTATGCATTCAAACATAAATGCCGTTTTTCGTTTCTCCTTAAATTATATATCTTTATCTCAACTGGACATATAAATTATGCTATCCTCATTATTGTTACCTGGAATCCAAGGTCATAACTAACTTGAAAACATTCAACCCTGTCAACGAAATACGTTCATTCTTCTGGTTTATTAAAGCCCTCTGGTATTCAATACGGTCGAGCTACTGGTTTTTACCAGCCCTGATGGTCATTTTCTCCGTGTTCCTGTCATTTACGACGATATACATTGATTACAGAGTAATCAAAACCGAATGGATCGAGTCCTTCGAATGGTTTACCGTGAACACTCCCGACGGAGCCCGCGCGCTCCTTTCTACAGTAGCGGGCTCGATGATCACCGTCGCCGGCGTCGTATTCTCCATATTGATTGTGGCGCTTACGCTCGCGTCGAGTCAATTCGGCCCAAGACTGCTTGAGAACTTCATGCGTGACAGGGGAAACCAGGTAGTTCTCGGCACATTTATCTCAACATTTGTTTATTGCTTGCTGCTTTTGCGTACCATAAGGGGGGGAGACAGTTCATTTATCCCGCAACTATCGGTCACGGTTGCCTTATTACTCGCGATATTTAGTATCAGCGTATTTATATATTTTATAGATCATGCTGCAACTTCAATCAGGGCCTCAAACGTTATAAATGGAGCGAAAAGCAATTTGGATAAAGCCATCGAAGATCTGTTTCCCGAAAAAATCGGACATGGGAGGAAGGATTTGGGTTCATGGTGGATTTCACCTGAAGAATTACCAGCCGATTTCAGTGAGGAATCCAGACCTGTAGCAGCTCCCTCAAGCGGTTATGTAAGGGTTGTGGATAATCACGGGTTAATGGACCTGTCCACCTCCAGGAATCTTATACTCAAGATAGAGCACAAGCCCGGGGATTTCGTTGTTGAGGGAAGAGCTCTTGTTTATGTATGGCCCGGAGAAGAGCTCGATGGAGATACGAAAGGCGACATCGAGGGATCGTTCATACTCGGCACGAAAAGAACCAGCGAGCAGGATGCCGAGTATGCCATAGACCAGTTGGTCGAAATTGCAGTAAGGGCATTGTCCCCCGGTATAAACGATCCATTTACGGCTATTATGTGCATCGATAACCTGACATCAGCCCTTTGTGAGGTGGCCGGACGAAGCACTCCCTCGGCTTACAGATACGATCAGCAAAACCAGCTCAGGATAATCGCCAAGACCACGACTTTTACGAACCTCCTGGATGCTTCCTTCAACCAGATACGTCAATACGGACAGAGTAGCGCAGCCGTTACAATCAGGCTGCTGGAATCTATAGCGGTAATAGCCGGAGCGGTTTCGGGAGAAATTGAGAAGGAAGCGCTCCTCCGCCACGCGAAAATGATAAGGCGCGGGGGCTATAACGGCTTGCCCGAGGAGTTGGACAGAAAGGATGTCGAGGACAGATACGTGAAGGTACTGGAATTGTTAGGAGCGAAAGAGGGCCAGATTTGAAAAGCGATGTTTAATCACCTGAGATTAGCATGAGAATCGGCCCAGTGTTGAGATTATAGGCATGTCTTACTGTTGCCGTTCACCTCTCAATAGCTTACCTATCGGAACTAGCCGCCAGACGTTTCCTGAGCGCGATCAGAGCAATAATCCCAAGTAGGACAAACATGGCAATCATACTCCATTCACCTATGGTAGGCACGCTAATAGGTTGCACAACAACAAGACCAGCAAAAGCATTACTGGACAACGCTACAACAATCATAGTAGCGAAAATTAATCTCATAGAGTCCTCCATAAAGTATGTTAGTTCCAAATTTCTCATTCCCTAGAGTATATTTAAAGCATGATCGAGGCCCTTCATCACTACCTGGCTACAGTGATATTTGGAGTAAATTTAATTCCGTTTCTAGTAGTTTCAGAAACAGGTGAGTACTGGTAGCCTAGCATTGCAATCTTATTTAAAACTTCTTCTTCTGCATCACCCGCTATTGTAATGTTCATCCGCACATTTGTAAGACCCGGCCTAACTTCGGGGTCGAGCGCAAACAGTCCATGCATATCCAGATCACTTTCTATGTCCACGTCAAGACGGGTTAATTTAACACCCATTAAAGCAGCGTTTGCATTAGCCGCTGCAATTACACAAGTTGAGATAGCGTACATGAGTTCTTCCACGGCTCCGGGAGCTGCATCGGTCCCGCTAAGCTCTGTAGCTTCATCTCCAAGTAGAACAAACTCACGGGTCTTTTCATGTACCATCTCTCCGTCAATTTTGTACCCCCTGAACCCTGTAAAAGCTCTCATACCATCCTGCCAACGCGCTTTTGAATAAAAGGTAACACGCCCTTTATCCGGGTTTTTCTTTAAGTGGTCAATAAGCCCGTTCAGTTTAGCAGTGTCTAAGCCGTTAATTACAGTGCCTGGTTTAGTATCTTCCGTTTCTGCTTGGCTTATAGTTAACGACCCAAAGAAAACTAATGATATGACCAAGATAAATGATAATGCAATATACGAGTTAAACTTTGACATAACACTATACCTCCCCTTTTTTTAAATTATAAAACAAGCAGGATAGTACTTTCAAGGATAAAAATTATACTGCTCCCCATTAAGGAGCGGGAACAATGAAGCGAAGGAGATGGAGTTCTAAAACCAAGGCTAAGATAGTACTCGAAGATTTGTCCGGCAGACCCGTATCAGAAATATGTAACGAGTACGGAATACATCTGTGGAACAAGAGCAACAAGCAGAGAATGGCTGGAAGCTTTAGAGAAAGGACTAAACAAAGAGTTCCCCGGAGGAGTAAGGGGTCATGGATTTGAGCTAATCAGCGATAACGGAAGTCAGCCTACTTCACTCAGCTTTATGAAAGCCTGTTCCACTATGGAAGTAGAGCAAGTATTTACAAGCTATAACAACCCTGAGGGGAATGCGGATACAGAGAGAATGATAAGAACGATGAAGGAGGAGCATTTTTGGCTAAGTGAGTGGGGGAATGTAAAGAGAGCTTAGTCATGAACTCGACATGTGGGTTGTTTATTACAACGGGAGTTACCTTCATTCGGCATCCGGTTACCGCCCACCGATTCAGGCGGAAGAGGAATATTACAGGAATCATGATTTACAATTAAACGCTGCTTGACATAAGGGGAGCAGTACAGTATACAACCTTCGTACATAACGGTTAGGGAGGTGTTAATGAGCACGAAGCTAACGCCGGAGCAGAAGAAGATGGTGGATATTTGGGAAAAGCATACGATGTGCGAGTTCGAGACCAAGGATGTGGAAGAAACCATGCGGACTATGACTGATGAGCCTCACGTCAATCATGTACCTGTAATGACCGGGGGCTCTGGCAGAGATAATGTACGCAATTTTTACTCGAAATACTTCATCCCCTCCCAGCCGCAGGATGTTGAACTCGCAATGGTTTCGCGTACTGTCGGCAGCGACGCCATCGTGGATGAGCTTATATTTAAATTTACGCATAGTATAGACATGCCCTGGTTGCTCCCCGGCATACCTCCGACCGGAAAAAAGGTCGAGCTTCCGCTTGTCGTCATAGTCGGGTTTGAGGGCGGTAAAATTTCAAGCGAGCACATTTACTGGGACCAAGCCTCGGTACTTGTTCAAACAGGGATATTAAGTGCGGATAATATGCCCGTAGCGGGAGTGGAAACGGCACGGAAAGTCCTCGACCCCGGTTTACCTTCCAATGAATTGATGAAAAGATAAAATCTGGATAAATCGAGCTCGGGAAGCAGCTCCTCAATGTCAATTCTAACTTCTTGAATAGCAGGTATTTCAGGAATAGTCGGATTCATAGTTAGAAGCAGAAGGAAAGCCGCAGCATAAAGCCAAGACAATATACTCATTAAGTACTTCAAGGGAGCTCCGGCTCTCCTTTTTTTGTTCAGTCACCGGACAGGAAAGGGACATTTCACACTATTCATAATTACAACTTAATGTGGGCTTGACAAAAGTAGAGCAGTACATGATAAATATTGTGTTGTATGCGATTCCAAAATAAGGAGGGCTAAAATGAGTGGAATTAAGATGTGTTGGATTTCAAAAGTAAGCATTATGGCTTATGCCTTTTTGCTTCTGAATGTCCAATTTTCTTATTCAGCAGAATATGAGAAAGAAGTAAGAATGGCTGCCGAACAGTTTTATGCATCACTGAATTCCATGTTTAAAGGTGACTTAGACCCCATGATAGAAGTTTGGTCACATGCGGATGACGTTACTTACATGGGCCCTTCTGGTGGAATATTAGTCGGATGGGAAGAGGTCCGAAACTCTTGGGAGGAGCAGGCTAAACTTAAATTGGGTGGCAAGGTTGAACCGGAAGATATGCATGTCATAGCGGATGATAAAATTGGGATAACTGTCAATTATGAACGTGGAACAAGTTACATAAACGGAAAGCCAGAAAAAGTTAATATCCGGGCAACTAATGTTTTTAGACGCGAGAACGGAAAATGGAAGATGATAGGGCATCACACAGACATTCTACCCTGGCTCGAAAAGTGACCTGCCATCCTATAACAGTGCTATAGTTTAAGTCTGATTTTTGATAGAATACCTTAAGAAAACCCTTTATATAGAAGGCCATTGGAAAGCTGAGACGACCGCTTATTAAAACTGTACTTCCGAATATAGAAATGGAACGGCGAAGGCCCAAGCTATGATTTTCCGCAACCGTTTAATCTCCTTGCAGAAATGAATGAGAGTATGGTAAGGGGTACCTTAGTAGACGTATTCCGAACGAAGATATTGCTGATAAATACCAACTCTCTTATCAATAATATTCAACTTATCTTTCAAAATAATAATGTGAAATACCCGCTTGCTCAACGTGTATAAGCTTATCGATCAAGAATTAGAATTAAGTTATGGTCTATTATCGGGGGGTAAACGGTCATCAATAGATTTGAAAATACTGTTAATCCATAATAACCTATTTGCGAAGTTCGGCATATTCTTTACGACTATCTTATCCGTATTAATTGATCTCAAGTAACTGGACATCGAAAAAACCCAAAGTCTATCAAAGATATTGCTTTTTACTTGGACGTTAAAAAATGGAGATGACCTTTCCATGTAGCACAGTGGAATCCAATAAATTAACAACGGTCTCTTTTCATCATACTCAATGTTTGTAGGTTCCTTCATCTCAAATAGCACTTTGCTCAATGTCGGCCACTTAAAGTTGCTTTTTTCTGAGTCCCAAATATTTGACCATTCCTTTTTTCCATATTCAGATAGCTCATCGGAGCTTGCCATCGTCCTTATGATACTGCCCCCTATAGCATGCGCTGACCAGTTTTTAATTTCTGTTTGATAAAGCACTCTATACCCATTTTCATTTGTTAGTATCCATCTGTCGAGTCTTGGACCACTCTTTTTACCTGTCGTACACTTATTTGAAATTACACGAGATTCAATCCCCCGAGAGTTAAGATAATGGTTAAAAAGAGCTGCACCTAGGTCTTCACCAAACATTTGGGTAAGAGAAGTAGCATGCCTTTGGCTAGTAATGGGCTTTTCATCAAAAAATTCTAATAAATTTTTTATATCAATTTCAAAGAAACCATTCATATTTTGCATAATAACATGTCCTACTAAGTAGAATCAATGAACTTAAAATCGGGTATTCAATTTGAATATAAACTATCAAAATCAAAAAGCGTGACAATATCATAGCACATAAAATTATTAAGAATTAGTTTCTCTTTTTTATTATCTAGATGTCTTTGCCGTTTCTCTGTCCCTATGCATTGCTAAATTGCCGTTAGAAGAATTAATCCAAGTACAGCGCAGAACATGCATAAAACTTGAGCTCTTAATTAACTGTTAGGTGGCCTACTACATCCCTAAATTTTGTTTCTATACCGTTTGTAAATACTTGGTTTTACACTTTTACATATATTAAAATAAATAAACTAAAATATATCGAGTACTGAATGGGTCTAAGAAATGAACCTAGACATCGTTACTGTATAAGTCTTGTATTATTGCAAATGTTTTTCTGATAGTAGAAATAGCTTCTTTTCTGCGATGTTCTTTTTTATTTTCAGCTCGATGAAGTAATAAATTTCCAAAATTGCACAATTCGGAAATCATTTCTCTTATTCTTCTGCTAATAATTCCTTTTTGATGGCACTCTTTTAATAGGACAGATAGAGTTAATCTATCTTTATTTATTTCTCCAAAGGTCAAAATACCCCTTTGTGTTATAATATCCTTTATGCAAATTTCTAATATTGCTCTACATATTATTATTGAAGCTGTATATAATTGAAATTTATAAGCATTTCTGAGTTCAAATATATATGAACTCAGGTGAATAGGGGTCGGAAGTTCAACTATTAATGTTCCCACTTCAACTTCATCATTGAAAATAGAAAATTCATTGATTACGTCTGAAATCACATCCAAGTCATCATGTGTTAAATGATGTGAAGGATGTTTAAATCCGGGGTGAATATCAAGAGGCTTTGCATTATTAATGTGTTGAAGTTCTCTTCTAAGCTGAGGGTCTTTTATTTGTAGGAATGAATGACTTATAAGAACAGATTTTAATTGTTTAAACCAAATTGAAGCTAAGGATTTTTGAAGTTCTAAAAATTTCTCGAAGGCTTCATCTACGTTTTGTGTTTTAACTAGTTTAGATAACATTTCCCTATTAATTGCTAGATATTCTGAATCTTCAATACTAGCCAAAATTGTTGTATATTTTTTTATCACTCCTTTGAAGTAAGATTCACCCACAAGCCTCTTTTTGCATTTATTACATTCCCAACCATAGAAATTATCTTCCTCTTCGCAGAAGGGACAGGCTATTTTCATTGAAAGAGACATTTATTTAACTAGGACAAGAGCTCAAAATTTGCTACTAATATTTTTTTTGGTTTTAGTTTTCTGAAATTACTAATCAACTATTATTGTAGAAAATATCTTTTGCTGTTTTCCCAACCAATCTGCACATGTATGCATCAAAAGAGCCTGCCACCGGCCCACTAAGAATAGGTACAACTTTACTCACATTGATAACCCCTTTTTCGCCTGTTTTGGTTAATAATCTAAATCCAACTTTTTTATTAATTTCTATTAAGAGCCTTCCAGGTATTCTTTTAACAGCAGTTTTTGTAAAACCCCTAGCAATGTTTATCCCCGCATCTTTTACAATATCCTTCATGGCATCACCAACTAAACAGACAAGCACAAAAGTCTTAACTCTATCCGAATGAATATCATGACCCGCAATTTTAGCTATTGCTGCAGCCATTCTTGCCTGAATTACCCACGAAGCACCAAATGCAGCAGGGATAGACACAGGTAGAGTAATAAATCCACCTAACCCAGTAACAAATCCAGAAGTAAAATTCTTTGTTGTTTCCCAGTTAATTAAAGACTCAATCCTTTCTTCGTCATTGGGATAAGACAAATCAATTAGGTATTCATTAGCCAAATCTTCAGCAGATGATAATGGAGGGATACCGTCAATTGCCCTTTCCGTAATCCAATTCACTAATTGGAGTGCCTTTCGTTCATTCCATCTACCTGTAGCGAGTCTAAACCTATTTTCATCAACAAGTTCTAATGATAGGGAAGGTCTTTTCCCCTTATCCCAAGGGGCAATACCGTTTTCTATTAGGTATTTCCCTATTTTTTGGCTTCTCAATTCAATACAATCTTTCCAAAATGATTTTGATATTCTTACATTTGTAGAATTGCCATCGTTAAAATTTATAACCACCTTGGTCCAACTCTCATCGAAATACTTTCCCCTATCCTTCTCCGAAATCTCTATCCCATAACCAGTACCAGATTTGTTATTAGGCGAGCCGTTGTTCCAAGCATAAACTTTCATTTACTGAGTCCTTCATACAGTTTGTTGTAAAAAATGTATAAATCATTATATTCTTTTTTTATGGCACATGACAAGAAGTTTAATATGAAATCAAAGTTAGCCCGCTTGTACCGCTCCCCACTAAAAAGCCTATAAAATTTATATAAAAGCACAATGGAGCGGGATCAGGTGATTTAAGCAAACAATCAAATAACTGGAAAGTTAATGGAAAGATGTTCAATGAATGAGTAATACTTCAAAAAGTAAACAAACAAAATGTAATGAACCGGAAGAAAACAAATATAGAAAAAACCAAGCAAAAAGCCGCAAGAAAAAGTATTTCTACATTCAGCAAGCTGAATGAACATCTAGATAATGAACTCATAGAATTAGCTAGAAGTGTAGCTATAAGCAATGAAATCGGAACCTTAATTAAAGAAAGGACTAATGCTTTTAGACTATTAGCTAATTTATCAAACCAGTCTATAAATGTCCCTCTGAAAATAATTCAAGAGCACACAAATCAGCTCTTTGATTCTATTAAACTAATGGCACAACAATCCAATGCCTCTGCATTAGCAGCACTAACGCCGACATTTGACGCACTGACATTGCTTCATAGTTCGATTGCAATAAAAACCGAAATATTTCAAAGCATAGAAGGTGCATTTATCAACCTCCCGATTGATGAGATACAGAGGTCACTAAGTAAAATAAAGAGTGTTGATATTGATATAACTGAATTTAAACCCTATAAAGTCCCAAACCATGAGTACCTGCTCAGAACAACCACCACAGAAACCACAGATTTAGGAATAATTAAGCTTAGAACCATTCAACAGACTCAGATGCAAGTACAAAGTCTCCAGGGCGATGTAAAAAAAATGAAACAGTTTGTGCTTGAAGATGGAAAAAAGAAAGATGAAATGCTTGAAGAATTGCTTGATTACTTTCGAGATGGCGGCACGAGTACAGTAAAGGTTCAGAAGATTAAATATAACAAGAAGACAGCCGAGTTGATAATTAACGATAACACTATCGGCATAAAAACAGATACAAACCAGCATTATCTGTGCAAAATCTTATTTGCGAGCAAGAAGAGTATTCAAAGGGTTTGGGAAATTTATGATATTGTAGAAGCTTTGGGTGAAAATGCTGACAGTCTCGATGGATGGGTAAAAGTAATATATAGCACGGTAAGACACCTGAATGAGAAAATACAATTTCAAACAGGAATCGAGAGGTTTATTCTTTATGATAACAAGACTGTAATGGTCAACCCCAAGTATTTGGACTTTACTTAATAAGTTGCGCAAATCTGCGCAACACCCCTTCCTGTAATCTCAGAGTATGCAATCTGAGGTTAAAACTTCGCGACAACTAAAAATCAACCAAAGCTTTCAAAACAAAGAAGCGAATACCAGATTGCTCAAATTTTTTGAGATTCTTGTAAAGATAAACAAGCGTGAAAAATTGGTGAAAAATGAAAGCTCAGATCATAAGCGAAATTCAAATAATACCTATAAAGCCTAACAAAGGACTCATAGCCTTTTGCAGTTTTGTGTTTTATGAAGCTATTTACTGTGGTTCTGTTGGAATATATACAAGACCTCAAGGTGGATACAGGCTTGTATATCCAACTAAAAAAGTTAATGAAACTAATTTAAATATATTCCATCCGATTAATTCCAAAATCGGAAAGATAATTGAGCAAAAAGTATCAAAAGAAGCAGAAAAAGTATTGATTTAGGCAGATCAAGCTAATTAGTGAAAATGTAATGATTGACACAATAACTATCAGACTCACAGAATCACAGTTCAGAATTTTAGACCATAATAAATTCAGCCCAAGCACTTACAATTTTTTTCATCCACCATATGCAAGGATGGGAAGCAGAGGATATATCGATGCTTATCAAAATCCCACAAAATTAGAACTGCAAGAAGGGACTTACAAGCCCCAGTTGACCTTGCGCAAAAGATGGCAAACACCTGAACCTTTAGTTGTTCTTTATATCCAATTTTCAGCACCAAAAATTTTATTCGGAAATAATTTTGATGAACTAGTGGACTCGGATTTAGATAAAATCTTATCCGAGCTAAGCTCAAGGTTATTTGATATGGGAGTTGGGCTGAGAATAACAGATTTGAATGAAGCAAAGGTGACAAAAATCCACTACGCCAAGAATATAGTATTGCCGGACTATGTCATTCCTTGCATGGTTATTGGAGAAGTCAGAAAAATAGATTTTAATCTACACCAGGAACTTACAGAAAGGGATTACAGAAACTCGGGACACAGCATCCGTTTTCATGCTAATGATTTTGAGCTTATTTTCTATGACAAAAAGAAAGACCTTCAAAAATCAATGAACACCGACAAGAGATCAATTGAAAAAGATAATGCCATTCAACTCAACCTTTTCGAAAAAACAAAAATGAAGAAACCATTTGAAGTCTTAAGAATAGAGGCAAGACTCAATACATCTAACAAAATTAAAAGTGAATCGGGCATTTCCAAGAAAGATCATACTCTGAAATCATTATTCAGCAGTCAACTCAGTAGTAAACTATTAAGACGGTATTGGAGCAATCTACAGCAAAACTATCGCTTGCTAAGTTATGATATTGAGGATAAAGAGAAGTTTCTAGCGAGCTTCATCGTTAATAACCCTGATGCAAGGCTTTCCAATGCCTTATCAACTTATGCCCTAATAGAATTTACAAAACAGATGGGTATAAGTAAGTTTAGAAATCTCATTGACAAAAAATTCAGCAGACGTACCTGGTATGGTCTGAAGGGAAATCTCAATAAATATAGGTTGGATGGGAAGCTACCCGATCATTTTGATGCAATTACTAATGCTTTGAAGAACTATGAACCGCTACATCTTAATGACTATCAAGATTAAATTTGATTTACCTTAAATAAAAGTCTAAGATGTTTCAATATATGGAAAATATGATAGCGGACTTATCCAAAAGAATAAAACAAGCCAGAACAGACAGAGAAATTACACAAAGGGAGCTTTCTAAGATGTCAGGTGTAAGCTATTCCACCTTGACCAAGCTTGAATCAGGAGTTATTAAAAATCCATCATTTGAAGTAATATTCAGGATTACTAAAGCCCTAGATATAAGAGTTGATGATCTAATCGAGAATTGAGCCAGGAGCTATATGATAAACACTAAAGAATATTCAAACTTTATATGGGCAGTAGCTGATAACCTCAGAGGAGATTACAAACAATCTGACTACGGAAAGGTCATACTGCCATTAACAGTTATAAGAAGACTCGATTGTGTCATGGCAGATACAAAAGATAAAGTCCTAGAACAGTACGAAAAAATCAAGAATAAGAATTTGGATGATCCGGATTTGTTACTTAATAAAACTGCCGGATACAAATTTCATAATCATAGCAAATACAATTTTACCAAACTGATTGCTGACCCGGATAACATAAAATCAAATCTTAGAACTTTTTTAAATGGTTTTTCTCAAGAAGCTCAAGACATTCTGGAACATTTTGATTTTGATAAGCAGGTTACGAAGCTTGATAAAGCCGATCTCCTATACCAGATTATCAAAAGATTTGAAGAGATTGATCTTCATCCCAAGAAAGTCAGCAATCTGGAAATGGGATACATATTTGAAGAGCTTATACGCAAATTTGCGGAAGTATCCAATGAGACCGCTGGAGAGCATTTTACTCCAAGAGAAGTAATAAAACTTATGGTAAATCTTCTCTTTAGTAATGACAGTGAAATCCTTTCTAAGAAAGGAATAGTTAAAACTCTTTATGATCCCGCATGTGGTACGGGCGGGATGCTCACAGTTGCAGAAGACTATCTCAATGAATTAAATCCTGATTCACGATTAGAGCTATTCGGGCAGGAAATAAACCCGGAATCATATGCTATATGCAAATCAGACATGCTGATTACCGGGCATAACGCTGAACATATAAAGTATAAAGACACACTTCGTGAAGACCTGCTCAGAGATAATAAGTTTGATTATATGCTTTCTAATCCCCCATTTGGGGTGAAATGGAGTAAAGCTGAAAAAGAAGTGAAAAAAGAATATGAGGAGTTAGGTTTTTCTGGCAGGTTTGGTGCGGGCCTCCCTAGTATAAGTGATGGATCCCTACTCTTCCTACAGACGATGATCGCAAAAATGAAATCAGCAAATGGCGGTTCACGAATTGGGATTGTATTCAATGGCTCTCCGCTTTTTACCGGAAATGCAGGAAGCGGCCCGAGCAATATCAGAAAATGGATTATAGAAAATGATATGCTGGAAGCAATTGTGGCCCTTCCTGATCAGCTTTTTTATAACACTGGAATATCGACTTATATCTGGATTGTAACAAACAGAAAAGAGCCAAATAGAAAAGGCAAAGTTCAACTTATCAATGCAGTTGAGTTTTACAAGAAGATGAGTAGAAGCCTCGGAAATAAGCGCAATGAAATAAGTGATGAAGATATTGATAGAATCACAAAGATTTATGGCAATTTCAAAGAAGGAAAGTACTCAAAAATATTTGATAATGAGGATTTCGGATATTACCAAATCACAGTTGAAAGACCCGAAAGAGATGGAAATGGTAACGTGGTTGTAGATAAAAAAGGAAATCCAAAGCCAGATTCAAGCCTGAGAGATACAGAAAATGTACCGCTAAACGAAGATATTCAAGAGTACTTTGAGAGAGAGGTTAAGCCTCATGTACCTGATGCATGGATTGATGAGAGTAAAACCAAAATAGGATACGAAATCAACTTCACAAGATACTTTTATGAATTTAAACCTCTAAGGCTTTTAGATGAAATCACAAAAGATATATTAGATTTAGAAAAAGAAACTTCCGGCTTATTAAAGGAAATATTAAGTTGAAAGCTTACAAAGAATATAAAGATTCTGGAATTGAGTGGATTGGAGAGATACCAGAGCATTGGAATAGAATAAGAATCAAACACTTAGTAAAAATAAAAGTTTGCGATGGCCCTCATGAAACTCCAGAATTTGTTGAGGAAGGAGTACCATTTATTTCAGCAGATGCAATTCAAAATGGTCAAGTAAACTTTCAGAGGAAAAGAGGGAATATAACAAAAGAAACATTTGCTGAGTATGCAAAGAAGAGCAAAGTGATTAATGGAGATATATTATTCTGTAAGTCTGGTTCAACTACTGGAAAATCAGCGATTGTTAAAACAAACGAGAGTTTTGCAATCTGGTCGCCCTTAGCAATAATTCGTGCAAACGAACATCTAGTTGACAATTATTATCTGTATTCGTTTATACAATCTAATTTATTTCGTCTACAGGTTGAAAATAGTTGGACTTTTGGAACACAACCTAATATTGGTATGGGGACTTTAGAAAATTTATGGATTCCCATACCGACTTCAAAAGAACAAACCCAAATAGCTAATTACCTAGACTACAAAACCTCTCTAATAGACAGACTGATTGAAAAGAATCAAAGATTAATTGAACTACTTGAAGAAAAACGCTCGGCAATTATCAACCAAGCAGTAACGAAAGGTTTAAATCCAAATGTGAAAATGAAAGATTCTGGAATTGAGTGGATTGGCGAAATACCAGAGCATTGGAAGATTACTAGGTTAGATTATGAGTCAGATGTAATTGATCCCCAACCCGACCATCGTGCACCTCAAGTAGATGAAAATGGACTACCCTATATTGGTATCAGGGATATAAATTATGATGGTTCTATAAATATTGAGACTACTCGAAAAGTTCAGGAACTGGCTGTTAAAAAACAAGAAGAAAGTTTTACAGTTGATGATGGAGATATTGTATTTTGTAAAGTTGGAACATTAGGGCTACCAAAACATATTATTAAGCCTAAGATAAGATTTGCTATTTCTGCTACCTTAGTTCTTATCAAAGTTTCAAAATTTAACGATTCTAGATTCATAAAATATCTATTAGAAAGTAATTACATTAACAATCAGGTCGAAAATAACTCCACAGGTTCAACGAGAAAAGCCTTAGGAATACAAATAATTAGAAAATTTAAGTTTCTTATAATGGAATTAAAAGAACAAACTCAAATAGCTAATTACCTCGACTACAAAACTGCACAAATAGACAAACTTGTTGTAGAAAAAAGAAAAACAAACGAGTATCTAAAAGAATATACAACAACACTCATATCTAATGTTGTTACAGGCAAGGTAGATGTAAGAGATATAAAAATTCCTGAGAATAGTAATTAAAAGTTATGTCAGATATAACCAAAGAAAAAACATTTGAAGCTAATATAGAAGATGTCCTGATCACCAAGGGCGGATATGTTAAAGGTGGGACTAAAGATTACCTCTCAGATATTGGAATTGATCAAAAAACTCTCCTTCAATTCTTACAAAAATCACAGCTTGAAAAGTGGTCGCAACTTGAAGAATTACATCAAGACAGTATAGAAGACAAGGTAATTCAAAGGCTAGTCAAAGAACTTGACATTAAGGGCATGCTCCGCTGTATTCGGGAAGGAATAGATGATCACGGAGTTCATATTGACCTTGCCTATTTCAAGCCCGAATCAGGTCTTAATCCAGACACGATTGAGAAATACGAACAAAACATCCTAAGTGTTACAAGACAAGTTCACTTTAGCACTAGAGAGCCTGAAAAAAGTGTTGATATGGTCTTATTCCTGAATGGACTGCCAGTTGCAACAGTAGAACTGAAAAACCCATTCACAGGTCAAAATGTAAGTGATGCTAAAAAGCAATTTATGTACACAAGGGACAACCGAGAAATACTATTTCAGTTTAAAAAGCGTGCTTTGGTTCATTTCGCTGTAGACCCGGATGAAGTTTATATGACCACAAAGTTACAGGGTAAAGAAACAAGATTCCTGCCCTTCAATCTAGGCTTCAAGAACGGGTCTGGCAATCCGCCAAATCCGGAAGGGTACAAAACAGCATATCTATGGGAAGAAATCTGGAGCAAAAATAGCTGGATGGATATTATTCGCAGATTTATTCACTTAGAAAAAGATGAGATCAAGGTTAATGGGAGAACAAAAACAAAAGAGACTATGATTTTCCCTAGGTTTCATCAATTGGATGTAGTCAGAAAAATTACTCAAGATACTAAAGAAAATGGAGTTGGGAAAAACTATCTTATTCAACACAGTGCAGGAAGCGGTAAAAGCAACTCTATTGCATGGCTTGCTTACAGATTGTCCAGCCTTCATGATGCTGAGGACAAGCAGATATTTGATTCGGTAATTGTAGTAACAGACCGTGTGGTTCTTGATCAACAATTGCAAGACACGATATTTCAATTTGACCACAAAAGTGGAGTTGTAGAAAAGATAGACCAGGATTCCGCTCAACTTGGCAATGCAATCAAAGCGGGAGTAAAAATAATAATCACCACAGTTCAAAAGTTCCCATATATTCTTGACCGGATAAATGAGTTTAAGGCTAGAAAATATGCAGTGATAGTGGATGAGGCCCACAGCTCACAGGGTGGGGAAACAAGTAAGAAGATGAAAGAAGTTCTTACAGCTAGGACTTTAGAAGAAGCGGAAAAAGAAGATGTTTCCAGTGAAGAAACATATGAAGACGAGATTAGGCAATCGATGGAGGCAAGAGGGAAGCAAGAGAACTTAAGCTTCTTTGCTTTTACCGCTACTCCAAAACCCAAAACCTTGGAAGTATTCGGCACTACCAGCATAGACAGCAAGCCGAGATCATTTCATCTTTATTCAATGAGACAAGCCATAGAAGAAGGTTTTATTCTGGATGTATTGAAGAACTACACAACCTATAAAACCTATTTCAAAATATCCAAAGCCATAGAAGATGACCCCGAGATGAACAAGAAAAAAGCCAGTAGAGCAATTGCTAGATTCTTGACACTTCATCCACACAACTTAGCTCAAAAGACAGAAGTAATGGTTGAGCACTTTAGACAAGTGACTATGAAGAAAATTGGCGGCCATGCGAAAGCAATGGTGGTAACAAGTTCAAGATTACATGCTTACAGGTATTGGCAGGAGTTTAAAAAGTATATCAATGAGAAAGGATATACAGATATTAAAACACTTGTAGCTTTCTCAGGAGGTCTTAGTGATCCGGACACAGGTGAAAAAGTGTTTGAACCTGAATTAAATGGATTCGGAGAAAAACAACTACCAGAAAGATTTAATACCGATGAGTACAGGATATTGCTAGTAGCCGATAAATATCAAACAGGTTTTGATCAGCCTCTTCTTCATACTATGTATGTAGATAAGAAACTATCAGGAGTTCAGGCCGTTCAGACGCTATCCAGACTTAATAGAACACACACAGGGAAAGAAGATACTTTCGTGCTTGATTTCACAAACACTACGGATGAAATCCTGGAGGCATTTCAACCTTATTACGAAAGGACGGCACTATCCGAAAGAACCGACCCCAATCATTTATATGATCTGAAAAATAAACTTGAGGAAAAACAAATATTTTGGGATTCTGAAGTTGAAAACTTTGCCAAGATATTTTTCAAACCACAGCAAAAACAAACAATTCACGATCAAGCAAAATTATATGCAATAATACAACCCGCCATTGATAGGTTCAAAGCACTAGAAGAAAAAGAACAGGATGAATACAAAATTACATCAACTGCCTTTATTAGAACGTACGCCTTATTGTCACAGATTCTGCCTTTTTCTGATGTGAAATTGGAAAAACTATATGCATTTACAAGATTGCTCAGAAACGCACTTCCTAAAGAAGAATCCGACAGATTTGAGTTAAATGATGAAGTGGCACTTCAGTATTATCGCTTACAGAAAATATCTGAAGGTACAGGTGTTCTTGAAAAGGAAGGTGAAGTTGAGCTTGATCCGACAATTAGAGAAGCGGGGATAAAACGGGATAAGGATGATGAAGACTTAGCAAAATTAACCGAGATTATAAAGATAGTGAATGAAAGATACAGTACTGATTTTGCCGATGCAGACAGATTATTCATAGATCAGGTTGAAGAGGATATTTACAACAACAAAGAGTTAATGGAGCAAGCAAAAGTAAATTCAAAAGACAACTTCAAATATCCATTCGGAGATGAATTGCTTGACATGCTCATTCAGAGAATGGAAAGAAATGAAGACTTTGCGATGAAGTTTATTAACGACAGCAAGCTTAGAACAAAGCTTGAGAATTACTTGATCTCCAAGATATACAAGAAACTGGAAAAAGAAGACGTAGAGAAGCTTATCAAACAAGGCGAAAGTCAAAATCTGGAATTTAAATCAACACTAAGATGGGACGTAAAACAAAAGAATGTAAACAAGGAGTTAGAAAAAATTATTCTTAAAACAATTGCTGGATATATGAACTCAGATGGCGGTCAATTAATTATTGGTGTTGAGGATAATGGGAATATATTCGGACTGGAGAATGATTACAAAGCATTGGGAAATGCCGATAGAGATAAATTTGAGAATCATCTCGTACAAATTATCAAGACCTCAATTGGTGTGGAATATGTTAAGTATGCAAATATCATCTTTGATGAAGTTGATCACAAGGACGTATGTCTAATTACAGTTTTAAAAGCGGATAAGCCAGCCTACGTAGACTTTAAAGGTAAAGAGGAGTTCTTTGTTAGGACAGGAAATAACACAAGCCCCTTGAGCATCAAAGAAGCTCAGGAATATATAAGAAATCATTGGACATCATGAAGGCAATACTTTTAGCAAGGGTATCAACAGAAGAGCAAGACACAGTAAGCCAGTTAATAAAACTAAAAGAGTACGCAGACCAGAACGGGTTCATTTATTCCAAAGAAGATGTATTCGATTTTCATGAATCAGCCTATAAAAGCAACCGAGAACATTTTCAAGAAGTAATTGAGTATTTACATAAGCAGACAGAAAAAGTTGCACTGTGTTGCGATAAGGTTGACAGGCTTTTAAGAAATTTCTTACATATAAGACCTATCCAGGAATTATTAGAACAAGATAAGGTTGAGTTACACTTTTCATCTGAAAATCTAGTCTTAAAGAAAGATTCATACGCTACTGATAAATTCAAGTTCAATCTAGGAGCATTATTAGCTCAATATTACTCAGATGCAATTAGCGATAATGTTAAACGCTCTGTGTATAAACGAATTAAATCAGGTCAAATACTCGGCAAAGCACCATATGGGTATAGAAATGTAAAGATAGATGACGACACCAAGACAGTCGAGGTTGATCCATTTGCAGCCGAAGTAGTGCTGAAAATGTTTGAGTGGTATGCAACGGGTTCATATGCAATAAGTGAGCTTAGAGATAACATATGCCAAAAATTTAACGTTAAGTTAGCCAAATCTACTATTGCTATTATTCTTGAGGACAAATTTTATATTGGTATTGCTACGTATAAAAAAGAAGGTACTGAATATCCTCATATTTATCCATCCATAGTTCCAGAGAATATTTTCAATATAGTTCAGAATATTAAAGCAGGCCGAGACCCGTTTTCAGGGTCAGGTATTAAGTATGCTGGTAAGGAGTTCTACTATAGAGGAATTATTAAATGCGCTGAGTGCGGCTACTCTATATCTCCAGAGGAACACAGAGGTAAAAAATATTACCGTTGCACCGAGTATGGCGGTAAGCATAGAGCGCAATATGTTAACGAAGATGTCCTTACAGATGAATTTGTAAAAGTATTTAAACGTATATCAATATCAGAAAACACAGCCAAGAAAATAATACAAGATTTACATCAATTAAATGAAACCAACTTTATGCTATCACAAGAACTAATTGATAACCTTAGAAAAGATAAAGACAAAATTCGAAATCGGAAATCGAAATTATACGATGCATATTTTGATGAAAGTATTACTAAGGACATGTATGAAGCAAAATTGAGACAGTATGATTCGGAATTAAATAAAGTTGAAGACAAATTAAAAAGTGTAGATGAAACCGATAAAAACTTCTATGTTACTGCCGATTATATAATCCAGCTTGCTAAACATAGTAGTGAGTTATTCAGATGTTCAGAATATGAGGAAAGAAGACTACTTATCAAAACAGTACTTCTGAACGCAACTTGGAACGGCGTAACCCTTTGTTATGATTACAAAGAACCGTTCAATTTACTTGCAGATATGAACGAGAGTATGGTAAGGGGTGCGTGACCGGACTTGAACCGGCGGCCTCTGGGGCCACAACCCAGTGCTCTAACCAGGCTGAGCTACACGCACCATATTTATCTTTAGTCGGAGTTAATCAGAGAAGAAATATTACCATAGAAAATATTGTAGACAAATAATTAAGTTCATACCGGCCGCTTCCAAAGCTATTCGGCGAGTTACACGAATTTTCGGCAAGAAATATCTTCAGGGTATTATCCGGAATAAATATGGTTTTTATTGCTGATTCCTCAAAACAGAATGACATTTCCGGCCGTTTTCGTAATACCCGTTTCCCGGTTTCCTGTTCCTTCCGCATGTATATTCAAAACCGCACGATTCAACGGCCCTCCGCCATGAGCCGAAATGATATTCGGCGGCCGAGATTAACGTCGTCATCCCCTCTTCCCTCAGCACCGAGGGCCTCAGATTGTAACCTTTCTTTTTCAGTCTTTTAATTTCTTTATGAATCTTCTCCCTGTTCCATTTTTTGTTGTTCCTGGTGCTTTCGTAGTCTATCCCGCATGCCTCTACCGCATTACGCCACGAGCCGAAAACCTTGCACGCCTTAATGTAGAGATTTGTGTGTTCTTTCGCTACATTTGACGGCTTCTCGGCCTCAGGTTTGAATATCGTTTTTATTTCCCTTTTAACCCTCTCCGCTCGCTTGACCATACCTACCCTATAGTCAAGTTCCATGCCATAGATAAGCCCATGTAGTAACTGGATATTTTTTTTACGTCAGCACAAGAGGCCGTCTTATTATCTGACAGACGACATATTACGATTGTGAACAGGGGTTATTAATTCCGGAAACGAGCCTCCCATATCCGAAAAACCTGTAAATACAACTTATCATTAAAATTAACTCTATATCACACTTTATTTATATGATAGTCATATAGGTACTAGGGTTTGCATATCTATAGAGGGGGACATAGTGATGCAAAACAGGATGAATAACTTACGCACCCGCGTGAGCTTTAAATTCTTACTTAAACTCTTTCTGGTTCCATTTTTACTTGTTTCGATATACGGCGGATGTAACGGCGGCGGTGGCGGCGGTATAACGCCTCCTCCCCCTCCCCTCCCATCCCCGATCAACAAACTAAATGTAGAAATACTGGACGCATTCATCAACCAGGACCGCCGGCCCATGGCTACAATCAAGCTCGAAGATGAAAACGGTAACCCCTTGAGCATAGACGACCTGGACCAAATAAACTTCATCATCGCGAGAATCGTCGAGAGCGGTGAATATATAGACTACATTACGAGGAATCAGGACGGCGCCATCCAGGCATCCGCGGAAAGAGAGGGAATTTTCGAAGACCTGGGGGGCGGTGTTTTCAGCTACGCCTTCGAGACCATACTCCCGGAGGGTTTTAACACAAGCCAGACTCATACCGTAGCCATATACGCCAGAAGGGTAGTCGGAAGCGATGAATGGATTTCAAACGCTACCTTCGACTTCGTGCCTGACGGGGGACCTATAACACGGATCAGGGATATAGTGGCTACGGAAGCCTGTAATAGCTGTCACGACCCGCTGGCCCTCCACGGAGGGATCAGAAGAGAGGTCGGGGTATGCATTACCTGCCATACCAGCAAAATTATAGATCCCGACACCGGAGAAACGGTGGACCAGATCGACCCCGATTCCGGCAACAACATCGGCTTTAACATAATGATACATAAGATACATATGGGAGAGATGCTGCCAAGCGTCGAAGCCGGAATGCCTTATTTCATAGTGGGATTCATGGGTTCAGTGCATGACTATTCAGAAGTCGTATTCCCTCAGGATATAAGAAGCTGCACGAAGTGTCATACGGATCAGGCATTACAGAGTAACGCATGGAGAACCGAGCCCACGAGAGCCTCATGCGGCTCCTGCCACGACGATGTCGACTTCGCAACGGCCACGAACCACCCCGTAGTGCAGCTCAACGATAATAACTGTTCCGGATGCCACATTCCTCAATCAAACACCGAATTCGATATTTCGGTTCCGGGGGCGCATACAGTTCCGCTCAGGGCAAGCAGCCTGCCCGGTGTCAATTTCGATATAGTTGACGTGAAGAGCGCGGAAACGGGGTCCGCTAGAGTAGGCCCAGGAGAGCATGTTGAGGTCACATACAGTATAAGAACAGACGCGGGTCAGATTATATCTCCTGAAGATATGGACTCCATAAGTCTGGTTATATCAGGGCCCACCACAGATTATTTCATACAGGACTATATGGGAACCGGCAGTCCGATACCTGGGGAAGATTATTTCTTAAGGGAGAGTCCAGCTGGAAGTTCCGCCGGTCCTGACGAAAACGGCAATTTCACATACACCTTCGAAGGTATGATTCCGACTAACGGCAGCGGCACTTACGCAATAGGAATAGAGGGGAGGATTGCAAGAGAAGTAGGCGGAGAGAATCTCATATTATTCGAAGAGGTCGAGGAAGCAGGCCAGAACGTGGTCATATACTTTGGCGTAACGGACATAGTACCGGTGCCCAGGAGAATGGTCGTTGACAACACAACCGAAGATGAGTTCTGTAACGCGTGCCATGGTACTTTCTCCAAGGATTTCAGCATACACGGCAACCTGAGAAACAACACCGAGTACTGCGTATTGTGCCACAACCCGTCGGCCGACGACATAGAAGTAAGACCCGTGCCTGAGGGCGGTACAGCCGTCACGGCCGCCATAGATTTCAAGGAGATGATACATAAAATCCATACGGGCGAGGACCTGACAATCAAGCCCTATATAATCTTCGGTTTCAGGGGCAGCCTGCACGATTTCAGCAATGTTCTCTACCCGGGAAACAGGAGCGACTGCGCTGCATGCCACCTTCCCAACACCAACATCCTAAATCCGGGAATGGGAGTTTTGGGAGACGGTGTCCGGGCGTCATTTTTCAGGGAGTTTGAAAAAGAGGGGGACGAAAATGTGGTACTTGCCACGTTCTCTACTCAGCCTGTGATCGATGCGTGCGTATCGTGTCACGACGATGTAGGCGTTAACGCCGCAGGAAACGCACTGACGGGTGAAAACCACCTCGCCGGTCCTCAGCCTGAAAGCGCGTGCGTTAATTGCCACGCAGCGGGTGAGCCGCTTGGAGCCGCGGAAGTCCACTTACCTCCGCTGCCTCCGAGTGAGCGCATAAACCGCCCGGAACGAGAATAGAAGAAAGGTCAGAAGCTCAGATGAGAAAAGCCCTGTTACTCATATTTCTATTACTGTCGGTTTCGTGTGTGGGAGAGGATAACGAAGGACAGGATTTCGGCAACATATTTAATTCTACCGAAGGTTTGATCCTGACGGAAAAAGACCATCCGTCAGGATTTGGAAGAGAGGACTGCTTTGTCTGTCATCCCCTCGAAGTAATACATCAGGTTGACCGTTCCGGGACAGGGACGGTGCCTCTTGATGAAATACAGGAATTTGTGCTCATGGAAGGACCGGCAAGCTGTCCAATATGTCATGGAGATAACGGGGTGCCGGAGCTAATGGAGTAAACCCGATAAAATGGCGAAAAAATTATTCAATGCCGCGGTCATACTATTGTTAATAGCTTCAGCCCGCAACGCGGCATTGGGCCAGGAAGAGATAATAGAACCGCAGAGCACAGGCCTATATGGAAACGCAACCGCGCTCTTTCAGGCCCCAAGCCCCTTGTTGAACGCTTTCAGAAACAAAAAATTCGTTTACCCTTTTTATCAGTATCTTGATCTCAGTGTTGTAAATCCGAGGAACAATTTCACTTTCAATACCTTTCTGAGGGGAAGAGAGGTGTTTAACGGCGACCAGGAGTCGCTCGACGTTTACAACGCGTTTCTGCAGTTCGGGAACGACGCCAAAACCTATGAGCTTCGCATAGGAAGGCAAATAAATACGGAAAGCGTAAACTTCGTTCTTATGGACGGGGCACTTGCGAGAATCAAGCCCATTGACGGCATTGAGCTTGTAGCATACGGTGGTTACCAGAAGAGGAGCCTTCAGCCGGATCCCGAGGAGCCTGCGGACAGTTTCGGCATTTACGGTATAAAACTCAAAACCGACGCCATTTTAGGATCGCTGATATCGGTGGGATACGAGTTATATGATCCCGATGATTTCTCGACCAGGCAATTTATTAACGTAACCTTCAACCGGGTCGTCCCGTTTACAGACTATGCGGACATATACGGTCTCGCGGAAATAGATATAAAGGAAGGGAACCTCGGGCTTCTCACGGCGGGCGTGAGTATAACTGTCCTGAGGTCGCTTTATGTCAACCTCGAGTACGACACCTACAACCTTGACGAAGACAGGGACGAGTTTCTTCTCGACCCTATTTTCGATCTCTTTTCCGACGGCAGAATGCAGCAGGCCAAGGTCGGGGTCACGTTCGTGCCGACCGCATACCTTGAAATTAACGGAAGCTACGCTTTTTCGCATTACGATGTCATAGGAAACGATTCTACAAACGGAAACATTGTAAAATTGGGGTTGAACTTCGATTTCTGGCGGCAGATCGGCTTGAGAGCGTTTCAGGGGTTCTATTACATCGAAGGGGCCGGGGACAACGACCGTGCGGTAGGGATGAATACGAGCGTCTACGAACAACTGACGAGCAACTGGCAGCTGGAGTTTGCTTTTGCCTACGCATACTATGAAAAAATAACGAATCAGGACGGAAACGCCTTCAGTTATATCGTGGGGAGCGAATACGTCCTCTTCAGGAATCTTGTAATGAGAACGGCGATTGAATTCAATACAAACCCGGATTTCGAAAAGGACGTGAGGGTCGATATGGGACTGAGCTATTATTTTTCGAAGAACCTGTGATGAAACGGATACTTAACATAGCGTTCGCGGCGCTTGCGCTCGCCATAATCGGATGCGGCACGCAGAGCGGGGAAGAAAACGCCTCCGGAGCGAAGCCTAAAGTGCCTCTAGACGTAAAGATGAACTACTCTCACGAAGTCCATAAGAGCGTCATGGAAAAAGAGGGATTTGACTGTTTCGTGTGTCATACGGTGAATTTGGAAATCGACCCTGCGGAAGAAAAAAGCGCGGAAGAGATGATAAAAGCGTCAAAAGAATCTTTTTACCCCGGAAAAGAGACTTGCCATTTCTGCCATTATAACCCTCAGGCGGGAAATATCGCCCCCGGGGACTGCAGTACGTGTCATTTCAACATGGCCGAGATTCAACCCAAGAATCATAACTTCAACTGGACATCGAAGCATGCGGTCTTCTCCAAGGCGGATCAAGAGTCCTGCGAGAACTGTCACAGTCCCAGGTACTGCGAGGACTGCCACAAGAGGAGGGACTTTACGATAGTAGCTCACGACAGGAATTTCAGATTTATACACGGCATAGAGGCAAGGGCAAACCCGAGGCAGTGCGGGAACTGCCATCAGGTTACTTTTTGCAACACTTGCCACACACAGGGCGGATATGATTATTAAGTATGGACTAATATTATTTATGATTCTGGTTTTCCCCGTCTTTCTACTCGCACAGGAAGAAGAGGAAGAAGAGGAAAACCCTCACGCCGAGATGGTGGACGACGAGTTTGTCTGTCTTGACTGTCATACGGAGGTTCCGAAGGAGGGAATGACAAGCCCTACTTACTTTCTTGTAGACGCGCCTTCTGAGAACTGCCTCGGTTGTCATGACGAGACTACGCATCCAGGCTCAGAGTTACACCTGGGAGAGGAAGCCAAACCCCTTCCCGGAGATGAGAACGACGGGATAGCCTGCTTCACCTGCCATGACCCGCATCCCGAAGGAGTCATAAAAGGAAGGACGGTTTACGACGCGGAATTGACCGAAAGGGAAATGAAATTCATACGCCTCATCGTATCGCCGAGCCTTAAAGAGGAATTAAAAACCGATGTTGAGATAGAAGCAAAAAAAGAAGTGCTTTTGAGAGAACCATTCGGCAAGGCATGTATTACATGCCACGAAAACGTAAAATTCAGGGGGAGTTACATACCATGGTACAAATTTACAGATATGTATACGTATTAGTTTTGTTAGCCGCATTGTCAGCCGGAGCCTACGCCCAGGACGCATCGGTTGAGGGACCCGCGGTCTTTGTCGAGGGCAGATGTTACACATGTCATACAGTTAAAGCCCAGTCGGCTGAGATCGAAGCGGCAAAAGAGGCTTTTGCCAAATCCAAGGGTGTCGAATTAAAAGAAGACGAGGATGAAAAGGAAGAATCCAAGGGCGGCGACCTGTCGGACATAGGCAATATGAGAGACCAAAAATGGATCGCCACATTCCTGAAGGATCCGAGAGACTACTTCAAGGACGACAAGAAATGTAAAAAAGAGGCGAAGAAAAAGTACAGAAAAAGATTCAAGGGCCCTGACGCACAGTTCGAGGTTCTCGTTACATATCTCACAACCCTTAAATACGGCGACATGCAGGAGGAGGGCTTTGAGTCCTGCATTATAGAGGAATGATAGTCTAAGAGGAATTGAATTGATGAATCCCTTTCAGCAGAGTGTGAGTCTGTCGGGCGACGGTTTGTCTCTTGCGGCATGGATTGTGCTAGTACTGAGTTTGATATGCATATTTTTAATTATAAGAATCATAGTACAGGACCCTAAAAAGGTTACACAGCCTTTCGGCAAGTGGCTTTTACTATTTATATTTTTTGCTCTTTCCCCAATCATTTACCTGCTCAATTTTAGTGTAGCGGTTGAGGACTCAAAAAAAGTTGAGTTTTGTGACTCCTGCCACATAATGAACGGTTATGTGAGTGACCTCCAGGATCCCGACAGCGAGCATCTGGCATCAATGCATTATCAGTACCGCTGGATCGCGGAGAATCAATGTTTTGCCTGTCATTCGGATTACGGCCTTTTCGGCGATGCGAAGGCAAAAATGACAGGGATTAAACACGTTTGGGCTTACTATTCTGGATATGAAACTCCAATAGAACTCTACGATACCTATAACAACCGGATTTGCCTCAGGTGCCACGCGCCTGTAATTTCATTCCAGGAAACAGAAGAGCACGAAGAGAACACGCCCGAAATACTGTCTAATAAAATGTCCTGTCTCGGGGTCGACTGCCATATTAGAACACACCCCGAGGAGGCATGGAGGGAGTAATGAATATTACTCACGGATGGATCAGGAAGGTAGTAATTATAGCGAGCGTACTCAATATATCGGCGCTCTTGCTTATAGTTCTTTCCGTCATTAATTTTAATCCGATCACGCTCTTACTTTCCGTATCTGTGGGCGGAGCACTAATGGGCGCCGCTATAATACTTTATATTATTGTCGTGTTATCAGATTTAAGACAACGGGGTGTTCTCTAGAAGATAGGCCCCCTCCCCTCTCAAGTCGTGAATATCATCCAAAGGAAGGAAAATTACCCCTCCATGAGAATGAATATGCGGATTAGTTGCGGAGTAAATATTGAGTGAGATTGTAATAAGCGGCTCAGGCGTATATACGCCTCCTGAATCAATTTCCAACGAGGAGCTGGCAGCCTCTTTTAATAGTTACGTAAGACAATTTAACCAGTTCCGCGAAAAGGAAATTAGCGCAGGTGAGATAGAACCGCTGAGAGAATCCGGCCCCGATTTTATATACGATGTATCGGGAATAAGAAGCCGTTATGTCGTAAATAAAGAAGGAATTCTAGATCCCGGGATCATGCGTCCCAAAATCCGGGAATATTCGGACGAAGGCAAATCGATTCAGGCGATGATGGGAGAGCACGCCGGAAGAGAAGCCTTAAACCGGGCATCCAGGCGCCCGGAAGATGTAGATGCGGTAATAACCGCATGCACCGCCGTACAGAGACTCTATCCTCCCGTATCAATAGAAATACAGAAATTTTTAGGGGCAGCCGGTTTTGCTCTTGATCTGCAGGCCGCGTGCTCATCCATGCCCTTCGGCATACAGACGGCAGCAGACGCGGTTCGTCAGGGAAGTGCGAACTCCGCTGTCGTTATAAGCCCCGAGATATGTACGGCGAGAGTTGATTTCAGAGACAGGGAAAGTCATTTTCTGTTCGGAGACGCGGGGGCGGCTGTGGTGATTGAGAGAAAAGAAACCTCAAATTCCGGACACGCATTCGAAATTTTGAGCACCAGGCTTCGCACTACGTTCTCCGAGACCGTGAGCAACCGTTTCGGTTTTCTCAATCAGGCATCCATGGATAATATTTCATCGGATGCCTTTTTCAGACAGGAAGGCAAGAGGCTTTTTAGGGACATCGTCCCCCTGGCGTCGGATTTTATCCGGGAGCACCTGGATGAATCGGGAGTGAAGATTGCGGCTCTCAGGCGCCTGTGGCTGCATCAGGCCAACAGACATATAAACGGGCTGATCGGCAAAAGGATTTTCGGAAGAGAAGCTACACCCGAAGAAGTACCGATAATTCTGGATGAATATGCCAACACGAGTTCTGCCGGAGCGATAATAGCCTTTAACAAGCACAATAAGGACCTTAAAAAGGGAGATATGGGCCTTATCTGCGCATTCGGCGCAGGCTATTCTATAGGAAGCGTTCTTCTGAGAAAATTATGACCATAATCAAAAAGAAACAGCTGCTTTTACTTTAAAAACAGGGGTGTTAAAATTATGATAGAGAACGAGTTCATAGACCGCCACACTGGTCTTCACTACTCTATGAAAAACCGGCAAGATGCGAATACCACACAGCATACAAAACACTCGTTGTTCTACTGCTGAGCTCTATCGGGCTCACTCCCACTCCCGCTTTGGGGATCCTCAGCCGTGTACGCATCCGAGTTTTCCGGAGCAGTAATTCAGCATTCATCGAACCGGAGCAAATAAAATGAATACCGATATATTACACAGGGTAAGAGAAAAGCTCATTGATAATAATGAGAACATAACACTTGAGGAAGCCCGGGAGCTGGCTCTTATTCGTAATAAGGAGCAACTGCTGGAAACCATTTTCACTTCAAGTAAAGTTACTGAGAAATACCATCCATCCGGTATTTACCTTTGCAGTATAATCAGCGCCAGGACCGGGGCATGCCCCGAAGACTGCTCCTTTTGCTCACAGTCGATTTACAGTGAGTCCCCTTTGGAAGCCCAACAATGGATTGAACCCGAAAAGATACTCGAATCCGCAAGGAAGGCGGAAACCTCGGGCGCTTCCGAATTCTGCGTCGTAACCAGCGGCAGAGGGCCTAACAAAAGAACTTTCAATAAAGTCCTTGAGTCCGTCCGTCTGATAAGAGCCCATACAAATTTGAGCGTGGGATGTTCTCTAGGACTCCTGAGCGAGGAGCAGGCGGCTCTTCTCGCCGAAGCCGGGGTAAAACGCTACAACCATAATCTCGAGACCTCGCGAAGCTATTTCCCCCGGATATGCAGCACTCACAGATACGAAGACCGTCTTCGAACGGCACGGCTTGTAAAACAACACGGTATGGAGCTTTGCTGCGGCGGTATATTGGGCGTGGGAGAAACCGGCGAGCAAAGACTCGAACTCGCATTTGAGCTCAGGGAGCTTGAACCCGAGGTTATTCCCGTCAATCTGCTTAACCCAAGACAGGGTACACCGCTAGGGGGAAGAGCGCCGCTTCACCCGCTTGAAGCATTAAAATACATAGCGATATTCAGGATTATACTGCCGGGAAGCATCCTCCTATGCGCGGGAGGAAGGGAGTCGGTCCTGCAAGATTACCAGCCCTGGGCCCTGTTCGCAGGCGCCAATGCGCTCATAACCGGGGACTACCTTACAACAAAGGGCAATCTCCCGTCAAAAGATATTCAAATGATTAAAGAAATGGGACTTCCCGTATTAAAGTACAAACAGTAATGGATAGGATATGTCGGGGGCTGCGGCGAAAGAAATGATATTCACGGCCCATAGAGACCAAACTACAACTGAAGTTCCGCCTTATGTCCGAAATATACCTTATTGTCAATAATCCTTATCCTCTCAGGTACGACTTTAAATAAATCAACCTCCGCCGCATTAATTAAAGATTTCTCGTTAATAAGCATTTCATTCAGAAAGGGGTACTTTCTTTCATATACCCTTCTTGCCGGCTCAGTCTCTTCGGGCGGAACCCTGGAGGCTTTCCCCACTATCTGGAGACCCGTTATATTCCTCCATTCCAGGTAGTCCTTATTTATCGTCGCCGCAACATTCGGATTCAGAAGAATATTAATCACATGCCGCGACTCCGGCCTTGAAAGAAAGTAAAGGACAAACCCGTCGCTCGCATAGAAAAGGGACGCCGCACAAGGGAAATTCCGGCACAAGGTCGCGAGACTCATCGTGTTATGCTCCTTAAGGAGCTGCTTAACCGCCTCTTTCGTCTTGCTTACCATAATATTAATCGGACCGTGGTTGCTATGTAAAATTCCAGTGACCGAATCCGGCCAGCGGGGTTCCCGGAAGAGAAGTATTACCGTCCGCAGCGCTTATATAGAATAAATTCCGTTGGCATAATACGAGCAAATCCACTCATTAAAATTAGACCGCAATGCCAAAACCGTCTTCCACAATCCCGTGCTGTGATCTCCCGCCATTTCTATCCATTCCATACGAATCGCTTCCTCGCGGCAGGGTTCGATACAATTCCCTTCACTATCACACCTGTTCGCCCGGAAGAGAAGAGCAAAATCATCGTTCACCAGCTTGAGACATTTCGGAGTACATACTTCAACACACTTTCCGCAGCCGTTACATTTTTCCAAGTCTATAAACGGCAGCCATTTATAAGAAGCATCTCTCATATTTTCCCTCCAAAATTTATACTAATTTATTACCCGAAAAGATGACTCACATGCCCCGTGTAAGTTTTGGAGCCAATGACGCAGATAACCTTGCATCACCGTAATGAATTCTAATTATTATTCTTCCTTAAAGGGAATTTCGTCAAGGTCAGAAGTCCCTGTCCGTTTGAGACAAATGTCTCACTCGGGCTCTAAGTATGCGATGATAATTTATTTGAATTTTATCCGTGCCGGAGAAAATACTTCTATGAAAGAAGCTTGGCGAGCGAGTTTCTGTCCCTAATAATCATAACTCGCCGGTCACACTTGATTATACGCACCTTTTTCAGCCTCTGAACAGCTCTGCTGAGCGTTCTTCTCGACATACACGCCATCTCGGCCAGCTCCTCCTGGCTCAAGTTAAGTTTTATAAGAATTCCTTCCGATGAGGGCTCGCCGAACTTATCGCAGAGTCTCAGAAGAACTGAAACGAGACGCTCGTATGAAGATCCCAGGGCTATATTTTTAATATCCTCGTAAGATTCCGACAATTCGTCGCCCAGTGCCTCCGACAACCTGAAACTGACTTCCCCGCGTCTTTTCAAGAAACTCAGGAAACGCTCTCTATCCATAAAACTCAGCTGCGATTCTTCAACCGTCCTTGCGGTTATGTCATGGGGATTCCCCGATAAAACCGCTCTTGTTCCAACGATGTACCCGTTCGACGCATAACCCACTGTGACGGCCCTTCCGTCCGCTGCGTGAATAGAAAGTTTAATACGCCCCGAGCACACGCAATAAACGCCGCGCGGTCTTTCTCCCTCGAGAAATAAAATAGTACCGCCGGGATATTTCAACTTCTGCTGAATAGTCTCCAGCTCCTGAAGGCCGGATTGATTCAGGTCACAAAATATGCTGTCGGCTCTGGACCCGCATGTGGTGCAGCTCTTAAACTCCTGTCGCTTATACAGCTTCTTCATTGCGGTATCTCGCTTTATAGGGCTCGGGTATGTAAGCGCAGTAGGGCTCGGACTCCATATAGTCCCCTGTGACGGCATAGGCTCTCGCCCTCGAGCCTCCGCAGACGTCCCTATACTCACATAACCCGCATTTGCCTTTAAGCCCGTCATAGTCCCTTATCTCCCGGAAAAGCGGCGAGTTTCTGTAAATTTCCACTATGCTCTCGTCCCTCACGTTCCCGGCCGAGATAGGGAGAAAACCGCTCGGGAAAACCTCTCCCGTGTGAGAAATAAATACGAAGCCGTTTCCCGAATTAACACCCTTTGGCGCGAGTCCGATGCTGCCCCCCGGTCCGAAATCACGCGTCAGTCTTCCCGGAAGCTCTATTCCAGAATAACTCCCGCCGGCGTACCTGTTTTTCGTCTCCTGCTCTATCACGTAGCGCCTGTAGTGCTGTGCCTCGGTAATCTTGACTATGAAATCAACTTCTTTAGAAAATCTGTAAAGCTTTTCAAACAGCTTTTCATACTCAAGGGCCTTCATCTGCTTCAAAACCTTTCCTCTACCTACCGGGACAAGAAAAAAAACTTCCCAGAAGACTACATCAAGGTCTTTTACAACCCGCGCGATTTCATCGAAGCAATCGAAATTGTGACTGCTGAATGTCGTGTTTATCTGAAGGGGAATGCCCGCGGCGTGGGCGTATTCGGCGCCTTTCATCGTTTTATCGAAAGCTCCCGGAACCCCGCGAAAGGAGTCGTGCACATCACTATTCGGCCCGTCGAGACTTAGCGCTATCTGGGCCACACCGGCGTCCCTGAGCCCTGTCACCAGCTCCGGGGTCAGCCTTGACGTGGCTGCGGGAATCGTCGCCATACGCATACCGAGGTCCGCACCATGTGTTATAAGTTGAAAGATATCTTCTCGCTGTACGGGGTCGCCCCCGCTTAGTACCATTATCGGAGTTCCCATAGAGTGAATTTTATTGATGAGATCGAACCCTTCCAGTGTCGTGAGCTCCCCGGGATCACGATGACTTATCGCCTCGGCCCTGCAATGACGGCACGCAAGGTCGCAAGCCTGAGTTACTTCCCATATCGCGACAAAAGGGGTAACGGAAAAATCGATATCCTGTAATCTTTTCATGAGCGGCTCCTCCGGTATAAAGTATAATCCTCTCCAAAATGCTGATTATGCAACCTTCATGCCATTATGGAGGGTTTAACCCGGTAACATTAAAACCGCCATTATTATCCGATAACGCCCGCGAATAGAGCGTCTCGAGGATGCCCGGCTGCTGAAAATGAATTCAGCAACTCAATGGAGCGTAATATTGATATCGTAAGAAATTCTGACATTTGACACTCACTCGGGTCGAATTCCCGCTCAAACAAAAGAACTTACGATGGCACTCTTTTTGCCATCTTCATATTTCCAAAGGAGAAGTTGTAAGCTATTGGTTGTCAAGAAAATATTACGGAAACTATGAATGCATAGCTCGATACCGTCTTCCAGCACAAACAGGGCTCATTCGATATTTAAAAGATACAAACCTGGCAGAATAGTGGTTATCGGAGGAGGAATAACAGGGCTCAGCTCCGCACATCGCCTTCAGGAGCTAGGTCTGAAAAATGATATTAACCCCGAAGTTATTCTGCTTGAAGGAAGCGGAAAACTGGGCGGCGTAATTTCCTCAAAGTCGGCCGGGGGACTTTTAATCGAGGAAGGGCCAGACTCATTTGTCGCTTCAAAACCCTGGGCACTCGATCTATGCAGGCGCATTGGGCTTGAGCAGGATATAATCGGATCGGACGACGAGGCGAGGCGCGTATTCGTGGTAATAGGAAAGAGACTCGTACCTGTTCCCGATGGATTCCTGCTCGCCCCGACAAGACTGATGCCTTTTGTTGCCTCCCCGCTTTTTACATGGCGGGGCAAGCTCCGCATGTCACTCGACACGCTACTCCCAAGAAGAAACTCAGTAGAGGATGAGAGCGTGGCAGACTTCATCACGAGAAGACTCGGCAGGGAGGCACTTAACCGTTTTGTGCAGCCGATGCTGGGAGGGATATACGGCGGGAAGCCGGAAACACTGAGCACTCTGGCTACGATGCCCCACCTCGTTCAAATGGAAGAAAAGTATAGAAGCTTAATACTGGGGATGAGGAAACAACGGATATCGGAAGGGTCCGGAAAGAATACGAACGGCAAACCGGAGCACAGCCGGTTCATATCCCTGAAGAACGGAATGCGAACCTTAACGGAGGAGCTGGCCTCTAAACTGAACCTCGTATCCATACATCTGAACACAGCCGTAACAGGAATAACCAGAATAAATAACGGATGGAAAATAAAAACGGAACATAATGAAATTATTGACTGCGACGGCGTTATAATTGCCACTCCGGCCTGCACCGCAGGCGGCATGGTCGAAGAACTCGACCCCGTTCTGGCCCGGGAGCTATCGGGAATCAAATACTCGTCTCCGGTCGTGATAAACCTCATCTACAACCGCGAGGCCATCGCGCACCCGCTCGACGGACACGGTTTCGTAGTACCGGAAAGCGAGGGGCTTCCCATTATGGCATGCTCTTTCAGCAGTGTGAAGTTCGGAGGACGCGCCCCCCGGGAAAAGGTCATCCTGCGATGCTTTATCAGCGATGCGGCAGATCAGGATATCGGTGGAACGGATGATTCAACAATCGCGGAGGACGCGCACAATTCGTTAAACGAGATCCTCGGTATCAGATCCAGACCGGTATTCGAGCAGATAAGGAGATACGAGCGTTCGATGCCCCAATACGAAGTTGGGCACCTGGAGCGCATATCCCGTATAAATACAGGACTGAGTAAATATCCCGGGCTGATGGTCGCGGGAAACGCATATGAAGGAATGGGCATTCCCGACTGCGTCCGTTCCGGGGAAAAAGCAGCCGGGGAGTTGTTTGATTTCATTCGCAGAGGCAAAGGAGCAGCGTCGTGAAAATCTCAAGCCCGAGCGGGGAGCTTGACGTGCTTTTAGGAGAATATGCAATTGAGGGTGATAATGTCGTCTTCGATGCGGAGGTCGGGGTGTGGAAAATCAAGATATATCTCGATTCAGAGGATTTCAAATTCATATTTTGGTTCTTTTTCCGCATCAAGTTCATTCTGTTTTTCATAAAGCAATTCCTTCCGCACAGATTCAGACACAACGTAAAATAGAATCACCTGATGAAAAAGCCGAAATCAACAAATTCGGGATTAATGAGTCAAATAGAAAGCTGTCGATAAATTATTGCCGTGATTCCTAGATACCCCCTCTGACGAGCACTACGGCAAGGGCAACAACAAGAATTGCCAGTACAAAATTAAGCCGTCCCAGCCAGACGGTTATTAGTCTGTATTTCCTGCTTTCGGGGGACTTGGGCTCCCGCCTTATCAGGGCCATCGCTCTGGGCCCTATCCAGAAATCATGGACTATGCTGATCAGCAAAATAAGTACAACGGCTACCAACTTCTGAAGCAGAACATGCCCGAAAGTACCAACGAAAATCCTGCCGCTTAAGAAATCGGAGAAATCATAACCGCGGAAAGCAAGGTTAATAATTCCCGTCAGCACAAGCAGACAAAGTGATATCCAGCCCACATTACGGAAGCGCTGACCGATCTTTAGAAAAAGCCTTGAGAATATACTTTCGTACTCCGGGTCACGCAATACCGGAATTAGAACGAGTATGAGAAAAAACATCCCGCCTACCCAGATTATTGAGGATATTATATGCAGCCACACCGAGATCAGATAGAGGATTTGCACTGATTCTAACTCTCCGGTTTTTCCAGGTTAAGTATCGAATCCTACACGCCCAACTCATTTTATTCAAAGTTAAGCCTCTATTTTTAATCTTTTTAGTATAATCTATCAAATCTTTCAGGGGCTATTGTAGTGGATATACCAATATGCTTCTATCATTTATTACCACAGAACAATCATCTAATCCACTATATCAAAGAAAGCACCTATTTTATATAATCATATTTAAATCGATCAAATCATATATTTTTGACTACATTGTTGACCATAAGGCGATTTTTTCAATAATGAAAGACCTTATTTCATCAAGGTACTGCTTACACATTTTGACTTTAATATTAAGGGGTTATATATGAAAAAACTCAACTGTTCTTTCTTATTAATTGCGCTCAGCCTAATACCTTTTTTCTTGAATACGGCTTATGCTTCGGAGCAAAACGGCAAGACCGGCGATGCCGAATTCCCCAGTCCGTATGTGAAAAAATATCCATTTAAAAGCCTAGTTATAAATTACAAAGGTAAGACTGAGTACGGCCACCCCGGAATGGAGAAAAAGACGTATCAGGGCTCGGAAACCGTCTATATAGAAGGGGATAGATTCGCGAAGACGGTGAAAATGAGCTTACCGTCGGATGATGGGGAACCCAGGACCGTCGAAAGGCTTCAGATAATAGACCCTGAGTTTGTGTATTTCATCGACCTTGCAGATAAGTCAGGTAAAAAAATAGACAATTCCGCCAAATACGCAAAACCTGAATATGAAAAATTGTCAAAAACGGAAAAAGAAGCTTTTCATAAGAGAATGGACAGAAGAGGCGTTGTTTCGCTGGACCTGTTGGGATTGGGCAAGAAAACAGGGACCGGAGAAATTTTAGGTAGAAAATGTGATATATACGAATATGGGGAAAAACCGACCGAAGAGTCTTTAATGACCTCGATTCAAGCCGGCATCGATCCGCCATATTACAGAAAAACGTGGATATGGAGAGAAGCAAAGATACCACTCAAGATGGTAACGGAGCAGTTCACCTCGGTAAGCGAGCTCATGGCAACGGATATAGAGGTTGATGTTGATATTACCCAAAGCCGGTTTGAAGTTCCGGACGATATAAAGGTCACCTATGATGAAAAGATGTCCGAAGCTTCAAAAGAAGAATCACTCGCGAGGTTCAGGCTTTATAAAACGGGAAAAGCCATGATGTATAAAGTCAAAGTCGAGGAAGAACAGGATCAAGGGACCGACAAGGATAACTCAAAGACGGACGATGGGAATAACAGGAGTAAAGATGAAAAAAACTGACAATTACAGAATTAAATGTGCGGAGGATAATACCGATATCGACCGGTGGTAGGCGCGAAATGAATTCACCGGATTATAAGAAATAGTTCATAATCTGACCTGAAAGATTGCATCGGCAATTACCAAAGGAGGAAGAGATTTATCATGAAGAGAAGAGAGTTTTTGAAGCTTATCAGTTTAGGAGGATCATTCATAGCCGCAGGTGGCGGGAGTTTTATTCTTCATTCCTGCGACAGCACGGGAAGCGGGGGCGGGGGAGGCATGAATTTGGATCCCAGGTCTTCTGAAGGCTTCATAAACCAGCTTCTCGTCCCGGGAGATGAGGGGCTGTACGGTTTGTTCCATCCCGATGCACCGTTTCTTATAACCCCCAAGGGAACCGAGACGGAAATTATTCCCGGCAAACTCGCTTCCGCATTTCTCTACGAGGTAGACACGGGGGATAAAATTTATTATAACCCGATTATTAGACTTAGAACGGGCGACACAGTGGATGCCACTCTCTTTAACGAGTTGGACGAGGAAACCATAATTCACTGGCACGGGCTAGAAGTGGACCATGCCAACGACGGCCATCCGAATTCCGCAATACAGCCCAATACCTCTTACAATTATAATTATCAGGTCATTAACAGAGGGGCTGCATATTGGTATCACCCCCATCCGGACAGGCTCGTAGGCAGACAGGCATATTTCGGACTCGCGAGTTTTTATATAGTCGAGGACGAAAACGACGACGCTCTCAGGGACGCACTCGACCTGGAGCTTGGACAGACCGAAATACCTCTAAGCCTGCAGGACAGGAACATCAACGCGGAGGGGCAGCTGGTCTTCGAAATAAACCCGATGATTCAGACTATCGGCGTGCTCGGAGACAGAATACTCGTAAACAACACCATAAAACCGCTCCTGGAAGTCGATACCAGAATCTACAGATTCAGGTTCCTCAATTCCTCCAATTCGAGGACTTACAGGCTCGCTTTTACAAACGGCTCCGGGGAGCTCCCGTTCCATATAGTAGGGAATGACGGCGGGCTGTTGGACAAGCCGTATGAGGCAACCGAGGTATTCATAGGTATCGCGGAAAGGGTGGACATACTCTTTGACTTCAGAGATCATCAGCAGGGCGACGAAATATACCTGAAGAGCCTTGAGTTCGATCCGATGGACCCCGCTCTCGTCGATATGAACTTCAACCAGCCCTCCACGCTGATGAACGGCGAAGAGTTTTTTATAATGAAATTCAACGTAGCGAACGAAATAGCCTACGACCGAGAGATTCCCGGAACCCTTTCCGATATCATACCTATTGACACTATGGGAGCCGGCGAAAGACTCATTACCCTTTCCAACCCTATTGAAGGTACCTGGTTTATCGACAACTTCAGATTCAATCCCGAAGAAGTGCCTATAACGGTGAATAGAGACACTACGGAGATTTGGACGATTCAGAACGGCCCGCTTGCAATGCCGCATCCAATGCATATACACGCCTTTCAATTCCAGATACTCGAGCGCACAAACAGCCCGCAGCAGATCAGCAGTCTGGCGATCGACACTCAGGGAAGGATGCCGACTGATATGGGATGGAAGGATACGGTACTTGTCTGGCCCGGGGAGTCTGTAAAATACGCTGTCCGGTTTGCGCTCGATTTTCCGGGCGATCAGATCTATCTCCTACATTGCCATAACCTGGAACATGAGGACCAGGGTATGATGATAAATTACGAGGTCGTGTAACCGTGCACCGGGTGAAAATAGTTCCACAAAGTCAATGCAAAGAAGATCCGGCCGTTATATACTATTGTAATATACAGACGCCCGACTTTCGGGTTAGCAACATGAAATCATAATGAAAAAATTCGCAAGGCGCATTCAGTGAAGACTGCAACGAGTTCAGGTATAACAAAATTCTTAACCATACTGCTGCTTTTAATCGGAGTGACATCCTGCGGTGAAAACAGAGCTGAAGCTCCGTCTTCGAGCAGTGACGAACTGCTGCCAGTGGTTCTCGACGGCAAAGTTGGCTTCATTAAATCCTCAGGCGATATCGAAATACTTCCCAGATACGATGTCGCTTCGAACTTCTCCGATGGTCTGGCACGCATACTCGTAGGCACAAAATACGGTTACATAGACAGAGACGGTAAGATGGTTATAGAACCGGTATTTGACGGAGCCACGGATTTTTCGGAAGGTATGGCGCTTGTCGTTCTCAACGGGAAAAGAGGCTACATAAATAAAACAGGGAAGCTGGTTACGAGGAGTGATTTTAACAACACGTGGGGGTTTGCCGAGGGTCTTGCAGTCATAAATATCAACGGTAAATACGGCTTTATCGATAAGAGCGGGAAGATGGTTATCGAACCCAGGTTCGATATTGCCAATAATTTTTCCGAAGGTCTCGCACTCGTGGTCATCGGCGGCAAACGGGGCTTTATTGACAAGAACGGGGATTTTGTAATTGGGCCGGAGTGGTCCGGCGCCTCAAGCTTTTCAGAGGGCCTAGCGCGCGTCGCCACAGACGTTAAACACGGATTTATAAATAAGCGGGGCGGGCTTGTGATAAAACCGGCTTTCGATTACGCCCACGACTTTAATGAAGGTCTCGCAGTTGTAAAAATAAACAAAAAATACGGGTTCATAGACAAGATGGGTAAATTCACTATAAAACCCGAATACGAAAAAGCGTGGAGTTTTTCAGACGGGCTTGCCCGGGTCTCAATTAAAAATAAAGTCGGCTACATAGACAAAATGGGTAAGATGGTTATAAAACCGCGATATGACGGAGCGTCCGATTTTTCCGAGAACCTCGCGTTTGTCTCGATTGATAACAAGGTCGGCTATATCGACAGAAAGGGCAAGATGGTGATCGACCCCACATTTGACGCCGCCTCGAAATTCGAAAACGGGTTTGCGCGTGTTTATAAAGAGCACAGGATGGGTTATATAGACTATAATGGAAACTATATTTGGGATCCCACGGACGCTACCCTGTCAACCGAGTTTTGCACTCCTCCTTTTTAACACCACCCGACGCTGCCCTCAGAGCCGCGCTATCCTTTGGCGCCGGAATTGACGTCATGACAAGCCAGGAATTTATAATCGACAGATGCGACTATGGTTTATAAATTGAATTCAGGAATATAATAAGCTTTACGCTCATTATAACTAACTACTAACCGTTGTTCCGGTATGTTTTATTGATATCTGAAGCTATCATTTCAGGGGAAAGATTCTCGTAAGGATAAATTAATATCAGTTTGCCGCTGTGATCTATCAGATATACCGTCTGTGTGTGGTTCATAAAATAATTAGGTCCGGAATTCCCCGGTTCCGACTTTTCATAGAAAACGGAATAGGAGTCTGCAACCTTTTTAATTTCATCCTGATTTCCCGTCAATCCGATGAAGCTCTTATTGAAGTAAGGTATATATTCCTTGAGTCTTCTTTCTGTGTCTCTGTCAGGATCTATAGTTATGAACAGGACCTGAACCTTTTTTGTGGCATTTTTGAGCTGCTTCGTCACGCTGTTCATGCGCGCCAGGGTTGCGGGGCATATATCGGGGCAGGTCGTATACCCGAATGATAATAAAACATCCTTGCCCTTGAACTGGCTTAAACTAACCTGATTGCCGTCCTGGTCTCTTAGCGTAAAATCCGGAGCGTCCTTGCCGTAGTAGATGCCGTAGTAATCATCATTATTTTTATTAGTTTTATATACCTGGACCGCAGAAAAAGCGATACCCATATACAATATTAATATTATTACAATTACTATTTTTTTATACATAAGAAGTTTGTCGTTCTGTCGCCGACTGCAATATTAATCGTCCAATTACTCAAACGCATACTTATTCACGTCCCGGATCCGTCAAACTTAAGCCGTCCTCATCTACTATAGATTGCACGGCAGACATGAAGCTTCGGCCAAAGCCGCGATCCCCCCATTCCCGATTATGCGGGAATGGGGGGATCGCTTAATACTATCGACTGACCATCCTTCTTCTGATGATCTTAAGGCTCTACCGTTATTGTGCCGGACATCCCTATTCCCCCAGGTCCGCCGTGAAATTCGCAGTAATATGCGATATCTCCCTCTGAATTAAATGTAAACTCATAAACATCACCAGGTTCCATACCTGACGGCAACGGGAATTGGTCATTCGAATTAAATAACGTACCATCGTCGTTTCTACTAGTGTGATTGAGTGATCCATTGTTCGTCCATCTCACTGTATCACCCACATTTATTGTAATGTTCGCCGGTACAAAAACGTTATCTTCCATGCTTACGTCATGTACGGCAGGCACCGGCGCAGGTGTTGGAGCAGGTGTAGGTACAGGTGTTGGCGGTGGCGCCGTAGGCGGCGGTCCGGTCGGTGTAGGCGTTGGAGGCGGGGATGTCGGTGTAGGACCGACCTGATCGTCACGGTACTGTACTTTAAAAACGAATCCCTGCTCCAGCTCCGTGTGGAGTATAGGGTCAATACCGTAATCGACCCACCACGCCCTGCCTTCCCAGCTGCTCGGGTCGTCAATCCTTCCATCCTGCCCTCTGTGGAAGAAGCCGTAGGGGTACGGTACGTAAACCCTGATGAATTCTTCAGTTTCAGGAAGGAAAGCAATTATTGAGTCCGAAGAAGTTCCGGTGCATACGACCGTATTCGCACCGAGATCTAAAACATCGAACTGGTCAACCCAAGTATAATAATGGAAATCGGTACGCTTATCCGGATGCCCTTTATAGGTGACACCCGGTATGTCCCACAGTGTCCAGCCTTCGGGGCATTGATCGCCCGTACCCCAGGTCTGGGCGCATTTTTCGCGCTCGAACTTGGCCACGTGCGAGCTTCCACCCAAGCATACCCAGATGTTCCCTTCGGTATCAGCGTCCAGGCCCCTCGGACCGTGACCGGGAGCGGGAGGACTGTAGGTTTCGAATTTTTCTGTCGCCGGGTCGAATCTGTTTATCCTTCCGGGAAAAGCTGATAATACGGCTGTCCAGATGGTTCCGTCGACAGGATTGGGGATAATTCCGTAGTTGAAGCCCGGCGCGGGTGTATCTCCCTCTCCGTCTCCGTCGGTATCCACGATGATTCTCCACCAATCCTGCGCCTGGGATTCCGTTCCTTCGGGATCGTTCGGATCGAGAAGGTCAGGATAGATAACCCCGAGATTATTCGAGTCTCCGCTAATCCAGAGGTCGCCGTCAAAATCAAACTGGAGATGGTGTGTACCGAAACAGGTATCGATCAGCACGAACTCTTCCGTATTCGTATCGTAATATCCCATTTGCCGGTGTCCGCCTGTAATACCGGGATCTCTCTCGAGACAGAAATCCGGTAGATTCTCCAGGCCCTCCGGACGTATCTGTGTGGTTATCCACACTTTGCCCGTATCGTCCAGCATCGGGTTATGCGGGTTCGCAGCGTTTTGATAAGCGCCCGGATAAGCCGTTGTCCCGTCAGGGGCAGGGCAACCCAGTGTCGCGAATCCAGGCTGGTCGCACCACGGCACGTCAAAACCGTTCCGCGTGGGCACCGGGATCCTCGTTGCTTGATGAGTAACGGGGTCAAGTTTCAAAACATGATCGTTTCCTATATCCACACCCCAAACCGGCTCATTCGGATACAGGAACGGGTTACGCTTATCGGTAGCAACCTCGTCGTGGGCATAAGTAAATAAGTCTCCCCACTCCCACATGGTTAGAACAAAATTCCTCTCTTTTCCTGACGGTCTCGGCGGCGTGGGAGGTACTTCGCCGGCTGCGATCCTTCCGCCCCAGTCTCCGAGAACTTCCGCCCAATTCTCTCTGCCGATTCCGTTTGCTATTGCATTCATGGTACCGGCTTTTTTCCATCCGAAGTCAAATGCAGCCGCATTAGGAAGCCTCGTGTCAGGTGTGCCGAGCTGATGGCAAAGCTGACAGGAAAGCTTTGACTGGCTGATTAGATGGTCCTGACTAAGTATCCCAAGACCCCAGCCGTTGCCTTCGGGTCCCGTACCCGGGAATTCACTTTCGTCCGGCAGCTCTATCAGAGATGCCCAGTAATTAGCCGGGAAAATAGCTGCAGCTTCCTGCGGCGTCGAAGCCGGTATGCCTTCAAGGTTCACTGTGTCCCCGGGTGTAGCCTGTACAGGGTCCGAATCAACAAGTCCATAACCCCGTACCCAAACATCATATACCGCATCCGGGAGATCAGGCAGAACAAAATTGCCGTTGTCGTCAGTTACAACGATTTTAATGAATCTGCCCGGTACTCCGTCATTCGTTGCGACCTCGAAAGATTCAGCAATTACCCAGACACCCGCTTCAGCCGGTCCGTGCTGACGGTCTACGCTATTATCAGCATTGAGTACTGGATCACCTGTGGAAACGTGTCCACAAATATCCCCGCCACCGCACCTTGTCGTTCCCCCGCCACCCCCTCCGTTACATCCCCCATAAATAAATGGAAGCGTAACTACTAAGCAAAACACTACGAATATACTCATAGCCCACTTGCGCATATTCCTTCTACCTCCTCGTAAAGTGAAGTTGTATTGCATGCTCCAGGTTAATTTGTTGATTATCCCCCCCGAACATGAATATATAGTTCGATTCTAAAATATTGGATAAAGGAATACTATCGATGTAACAATGATATTGACGTAGTAATAAACATTACATACACGTAAAACTTGTTATTATATGTTTGTAGAGAATAAACGGATCGCCGGGATTTGGCGCTCAGACCCACCTGCAACTCAGTGTTGAGTTTCAGCTTTATCTACAGGCTAAACCCCTATCGAAGATAGTTCTAAATATACGAATTCGTAAATATTAGAGATCGGATGCAGAATCCCGATCCTAAGTCCTTCAGGATATGTATCTCAGATAGAAGAGACATGAATAAGATGGTTCTGGATTGCATAATGTATCAATTCGGCGTCGGTTTTCATTCCCATCTTTTCAAGAATACGCATTCTGTAAGTCCTTATAGTCTGGACGCTTAAATAAAGCTCCTCCGCGATCTGTTTTACGGATTTTCCTATGGCTATAAGGCAAAGGATCTGGTATTCACGATTGGACAACCTATAGTGTGGGGGCTTTTCATCCTCTGTGTATATGTCGAAAATGAGCTTTTCAGCCAGTGATGGGCTGACATATCTTCCACCATTATATATTTTTGTTACCGCTGTAACCAACTCTTCGGGGATAGTATTTTTTGCTATGAATCCGCAAGCTCCGGCCTTCAATACCCTCATTGCTATTTGATCTTCATCCAATATAGTCAGAACCAGCACCCGCAGGTCGGGCTGCATTTTCTTTAACTGCCTTAAAATCTCGAGCCCGTTCATATCCGGCATGTTGATGTCCAGTATCAAAATATCCCATTTTTTTTTGGAGACACTCTCGAAGACCTCTTTGGCATTCTGCGCTTCGCCAAATTGAGTAAGCTTTAGATTATCAGACAGTATCTCCCGAACACCTAGCCTAACAACAGGGTGATCCTCTGCAATCAGGACTTTCATTTTCATTTACCTTCTACCGGTATTTGTAATTCTATGAGGCGTACCGCTTTGAGGCTTTCGACAATACTGATTACAGCGCCTCCGCTTTTCAGCCAAGAGAACTTAACATCGTTTCTCATCGGACACTTTTTAAACTGTTCCTCCCGTACATATTTTGCTACAGATCCTGAGCACATGATCAAATTATCTGGCCGAGTTTAATAGCTCGTGATCCCACGTTTGAGTTTTACCTCTTTTTAATCTTCATCAGATATCCTTGACACTTGCTATTACTTCGTCCCCGCTATTATTTATCCTCTTGCTAAATATAAGGGCGTAGGTTCAAATTTTCGTTTATTCCAAAACCCTTAACCTAGAAGAAAGGTTTTGATATAACGCAATTTTAAAATATCTGTTTACTGAATAATATCAATGTAACGATAGTATTGGTGTAGTAATAAGTATTAGTAGCTTGTAATACATTTAGTAATAGATTGTATAATAATCAGAAGGCAGCTTAATCTAATTAAGAGGAAGGGCCGTAGTACCTTTTCCTGATTCACAGTGTATTCCAATGTAAGTACGCATTCCATATACATAGTTTGAAAGCAAACACAGTTTGAGCGATTTTTATTTTTTTATAGTATTTGAATCTTTAAAAACTACAGGAGGGAACATAAAAGCCTTATTTCAAACAGAACCTGAATTACTCAAATTGTGTTGAACGGTATAATGGATCAGCTCGGCATTAGTTCTTATATTCATCTTTTCAAGAATACGCATTCTGTAAGTCCTTATAGTATGCTCACTTAGATATAATTCTTCAGCTATTTCCCTTATGGATTTACCCGATCCAATCAGACACAGGACCTGGTATTCACGGTCGGACAGCTTGTAGTGTACAGGTTTTTCGTCCTCGGAGTATATATCAAAGACCAGTTTCTCAGCCAGGGACGGGCTGATATATCTTCTACCGGTATGTATTCTCTTGACTGCGTTCATCAACTCTTCCGGCAGGGTATTTTTTGTCATAAAACCTGATGCGCCGGCTTTTAAAGCCCTGACGGATATCTGGTCTTCGTCCAATATAGTTAGAATCAGCACTGGCAGCTCCGGGTGCACCACTTTGACCTGTCTTAAAACCTCAAGTCCGTTCATATCGGGTAAATTTATATCCAAGATCAGGATATCCCATTTCTTCTCATTTAAGTTTTCGAACACCTCTTTGGCATTCCGGGCTTCACCGAACTGGTTAAGCTCGAGATCGTCAGACAGTATCTGTTTAACACCCCGCCTGACGATAGGGTGATCATCGGCAATCAGGACTTTAATTTTAATTCACCCTCTATCGGTATTTGTACTTTAATACTGGTTCCCCTGCCGGGGGCGCCTTTGATCCTCACATTGCCTCTCAAGGCATGAGCGCGCTCTTTGATCCCCAAAAGACCCAGCGAATCCACATTATAGATAGAACTCTCCGTTATCCCTTTGCCGTTATCTTTTATACAGAGCTTGATGTAGTCTCTCTTTTTTTGCAGGCTTACTGTAACCTTAGTCGCTTGCGCATGACGTAATATATTGGTGAAAGATTCCTGAAATATACGAAAAACCGCCTTGGAAACTTTCGGGTCCGGCGGAGACCCGCAGATAGAAGAACTGAATTTAATATCGATATCCGTGCGTTTAAGCCAGGTGGATTCGAGCTCCGTAATCTTAGACCTCTTTTTGAGTATATTCTTGAGGGTGTGCCCCGGGGAATCAGCGAGAAACTCACTACGCATCCGGTACTTTGAAGCCATCTCATCGAACGAGTGGAAGCCAAGCATTTGTATAAGAGTGGAATTAGCCATAAATATTTTCCCGTCATGAGATTTGCAGTAAATACCCGTTGGTACATTCTCATACAGCTCCCGGTACCTCTTCTCGCTTTCCTTTAACGCTTCAGCCATCCAAGCGTTATCAATGGCGGATTCGATTTGCCTCGTCACTATATTGAAAAATGCGAGTTCCCGGTGATCAAATGCATTATCCCGAGACGAAGTAATATTTAATGTTCCGATTATGTGTTTTTTATGACGCAGCGGCAGGCCTAAATAAGACTTAACAGATGTAGCGGAGTCGATAAAATCGATTCTATACTCGCTACCCGAACTCACTTTATTATCGATGATAGGCTTACCTTCGTTCAATATTTTCGATGTAACTCCACTCACATCGAGGGTGAATATGTTTATTAAATTCGTATCGGTATGATTATTGCTGTGTGAATTCAATACAGCCTTACCGCCATTAGCCATATATATCGCGACGCAGTCGGCACCTGGAACATTTTTATTAATAGATCCCACAGCATTCTGCAAAACGCTTTTGAGATTGATAGACCGGTGCACATTCATTGTCACGGCGGAGATTATCTTTTCCCGCTTGTTTGTTTTTCGGAGCTGCTCATAAACTTGAGCCTTGGATATTGCAAGAGACAGTTGGTCAGAGATAGAGGAAAAGAGACTTACTTCGCTGTGGTCAAATTTACGGTATCGATGAGTAGTAAAGTAGATGACACCTATCACTTTACCGTCGACGGTAAGAGGAGCGCCCAATACACCGATATTTCCAAGGTCCTTTCCCGCGGGGCCAATCTCGTTACTTTTCTGTATATCTTCCACATTGAGCAGTTTGCCGCTATCAAGAATTTTCCAAGTAATACCAACACCTTTGGGTATTCTCGATACTTTCTTAATATAGCTCTCGGGCACATTTCTATACGTTTCGAGGACTGCTTCTTTCCTAACTTCATCCACGAGATAAATAAACGCCATGTTCACGTTCTTAAGCGACATTATCGTATCAAGTGCAATCCTGTAAACTTCTTTCAAATCGATCGACTGGTGAACGGCTTTCGTGACCGTATAGAGAGCCTTGAGATCATTGAGCCGCTGATTCAGATATTCATCAAGCCTCCCAAGCTCCTCGTTCTGTTTCTTGACTTCATTTTGCAGCTCCAGGCTGCTTTCTGAAACGCTTTTGAAGTTCACCATAAGCCTGGTCTCGCCCGTAGAAGCTTTAAACGGCTTCATATGGCAATCCCTCAAAAGCCATTGCCTCGTTTTGGATCTGAATCTAAAAAGACAGTACGCGGAAGAAAAATTTTTGATCGAATTTTCAAAGATGGATTTGATAATAAAAAGATCATTTGGGTATATAAAATCAAATAAATCCCTGCCCATAAGGTCAGAAGGTTTATAAGATAGAATATTCTCGGAGTTAGGAGTGATACATAAGAAATGGAAACGCGAGTTTAGCTCGCAAACCACGTCGTTAGTAATATCCATTAGACTAAAGTACTTATCTTTATAATCATTAGATTTATTTTGGTGGGATTTGTATTGAGATATTTCCTGAAGGGTGGCCGCAAAAGCTACAGGCTCCCCTTTTTCATTTTTAAGACACACTGAGTTGAGCAATAAGCGGGCACGGGAGCCGTCTTTACGGAAAAGCTCCTTTTCGTATTCCACAGTCTGATCCCGGTTTAAAATTAGATCTACAACCTCTTCATCAACTTTATGAAATTCTGAAGGAGTGATATCCTGGTATCGTGTATGGAATAAATCATTCTTTGAATATCCGGTCATTTTGAGCAACGCTTCATTAGCATCAATGAAAATCCCGTTCAAGTCCGCAAAGCCTACACCGATACCGGAAGTTTGATATATCTTATTGAAAAATCCTTTTGTTAGCTCATCCATTTATGTTTTAAAAAAATTATGCCCTAGTTTCGCTAAAACCAATTAATGTATAAAAATAATAAATCGAGATTTTTCATTCAACTATTATTACGCTAATTGTTTTATAATAATTATAACCGATGGTAATTGCTTAAGTTATCGATTAATCCATGAGTGGCCTATATAATCAGTTTGAACGGGATTAAACTTCCAACCCTGTAGTGAGGGATATTGAGAGTGGCTACAATATGATGCGCGGTTCGTTTTTTCACTTAAAAAAACTCGCAAGGTCTTCAACATCGACTAACGGCTTTTACTGCATGAAGTCCTGTATCACCTTCTCGCGATGTTATCTCAAATTTTGTTTTCCGGTTAACCACCTCTTACATATGGATTAAATTACTTATAAGATTTTACGGAATTTTGTTCAAAATTCAATTCTTATTACGGTGAAGTTTCATTAGAAACTGACATGATACCAATGAATTATGCCAGGATCTACAACTAATCAGCCTCATCAGATGGTATTGGACCTCCATGCCTATGGACCAGTAGTACGTCAACGTAGAATCCTGTAACTTTTTTGGTATCATTGAGATTTTTTGCAATAAGCGGTTTCTATTTATTCCAAATAATCTATCGATTCCGTATCGTGGGAATAATCGTGGTTGGTTCTTGGAAAATTCTTATAAAATGGTTCCCAAACGATTTTAAAACAGATGTAACTTAGTAATTTTATTGAATAAAAGTGCGCGCCCGGAGGGATTCGAACCCCCGACCTACGGATTAGAAGTCCGATTTAAGCTAAAATCGTAAGCTGCTGATTACATTGAAAATTAGGGTAAGTTATTAAATTTACAGGGTAAATATTAAATGCAGAGAGTTACATCTAGTTCATGGAATACTGATAATTTCGTATGATTCTTTGAGTATTCTTTGATAACTGAGAGGGGCCTTTCGGCCCCGTTTCCTGTATGGTTTAAAAGTTCTCATTGACTCGTTTTCTTTGTAATGTAAATAGATCTACACCCTAATTTCAAATGTTTGTTCTCCTTAATTCTTTATAGCCAGGCATATTCAGCTCCTGGTGCTTTGCAGAACCCTTCCTAGGCCCTATTTTTACAGTTTCAATCCTCAAAGAATTACCCAGCACAATTAGGCTGCTGATAATCATAGCTATAGCTGCGATAACAGGCTGCAGCAACCCCAGCACCGCAATACAGATTCCTATGACGTTATAAAAAAAGGCCCAAAAAAGATTCTGTTTAATGATACCGTGTGTTTTTTTGGCTAGGTTAATAATCCATGGAACGTTTGTTAAATCATCATTCATCAGACTGATATCAGCAGATTCACGAGTAATGTCGGAGCCGCAGCCTAAAACAATACCTACATCTGCTGCGTTTAAGGCAGGTGCATCATTGATGCCGTCTCCAACCATGGCAACAGTAAATCCTCTGTTTTTAAAGTCCTGAACAATCTCCACTTTTTCCTGAGGATATAATTCACTTTTGGAATCGATGTTAAGTTTATTGGACAGCGCACTTGCCGTGTATTTATTATCTCCAGTCAGTATGACCGTATCTATACCCTCGTTTTTAAATTCTTTAATCACTTCTTCGGTTTCTTCCCTCGGTACTTCTCTAAATCCCAACACTGCTTCTACATTCCTGTTCACAGCGAAAAGCATAACGGTCATTCCCAGTGATTCATATTCTTCTTTAATATTCAATAATGAATTACCAATATTCAGTTTAAAGGACTGCATAAATCTGTAACTACCGGCATAGATGCATTTACCGTTTGCAATCCCCTTTATACCCATTCCAGGAATTGCCTCCATTTTAGTAACCGGCGAGAAGCTGATGTTCTTTTCCGAAGCGTAAGCCAAGATACTTTTCCCAAGAGGATGGTTGTATTCAGATTCTAGGGAAGCTGACATGGAAATAACATCGGATTCGGTGATATTAAAATCCGGATCTACGAAGATCGTACCAAGCTTGAGTTCCCTCTTGGTTAATGTCCCCGTTTTATCGAAGAAGACGGTGTTGACGTGCGAGAGCCTCTCCATCAGGCTTCCTGATCTTACCAGTATTCCTGCACTGGCAGCCCTGCTCAAAGCTGTCCATATTGCCATTGGAGTCGCAATCCCAAGCGCGCAAGGACATGAAATAACTAAGACGGACAGGGAATTCATTAGTGCAGTACTGGTACCCGACCTAAATATCCAGAAAGTAAAGGTTAGTACGGAAATAACAATGATGAGAGGAACGAAAACAGATGCAACCTTGTCTGCAATTCGCTCAATCGGAGCCCTGGATTTTCTCGCTTCCTCAAGAAGCTTAACTAGTCTTGATATCGTTTTGTTATTTCCAACTTCCAGAGCTTTCATAATTATCGAGCCATCAACGTTTATCGTCCCGGAATACAGCTCGCTCCCTATCTCCTTTAACACAGGGACAGATTCTCCTGTGAGGCTGGATTCGTCCACACTGCTTTGTCCCTCCACGACTTCTCCATCCACGGGCACACTTTCACCGGGCAGGATTTTGACCAAATCATATTTTTCTATCGAATCGCTATCTACCCTTTGTTCAATGCCATTCTTAAGAACTATCGCGGTTTTTGGTGTGAGGTTCAGGAACCCTTTAATAGCATTTGTGCTTGATGCTTTGGCATTTGCTTCCAAATACCTCCCTAATGTAAGTAGAACGAGGAGCATCGTAACTGTGTCGAAATAGACCTGACCTTGTCCGGAAAATACAGAATAGGTTGAAATAAGATATGCGGATATGCTTCCTATGATTATGAGAGAATCTATGTTAAACCTGAATTTGTGGATTGATGATAATGAACTATTCAGAATTGGCAATCCCAGTAGAATTAACACCGGTGCTGCCAATACGAACTTTATATAGTTAAAAATTATTTCTACATTGCCTTCAAAGTTATAAATGTAATCTGCAAAACTGAGCATTAAGACATTCATCGCAAAAAAGATACTCAGGCCCAGTCTGACCAGTAGCCATGCCGATTCCCCTTCGTCTCCCGACTCTCCCGTAATTTGGTTAGCCAGTACGCAACCGTAACAACAAAATGTATGATTGTGGCTGTTAATTCTATACTTATTGAGGGGTAATCCACAGTAATAACAGTTGTCAGACAGGTTTGACATTTTCGATCAGGTTCAGAGAAACCCACAAATATTCTGAATTCTTTCCCCGAAACCAAAGGGAATCATTGCACGTGCAATAGTTATAATACCGAACATAGTCATCAAGAATCCCGGAATCAGACGGCTGAGATTGAATTTAATCACTGGTGATACCTTTTGATAAACAACTGCTATAAGAAACATGGCGGGGATTGTTCCTAGCCCCAGGAAAAGCATCATAAGTCCGCCTTTCACCGGAGTATACTGAGAGAGACTGACCAGTAGAAAACCATAAATTAGCGGGCAGGGCAAAAATCCGTTGACCATACCCAGCAGAAACGGGGCAAGTCTTCCTTTTCGTTTTAGAAAGGACGACATCATTCTCCTTATTACTTCGTAGATCGGCGTAAATCCGGGAATATGTCTTTCTTTAAATAGCCCTGTTATCTGAAGACCAATGAAAATAATGATCAGGCCCGTGACTACGGAAACCGTTGTCTGAATGCTGAATACGGGCTTCATTTCCTTAATCATGAATCCGAGGAATCCTGCCATCGCTCCCAGGAAAAAGTAAGTGAAAATTCTGCCAGAGTTATATAAAAGCTGGCGCAGGGTTTTTTCGAATCTATCCGAATCCTTAATATTCGAAACCAATACCGGGAAGCCACCACACATACCTATGCAGTGAAATGAACCTAGAATTCCCGATATAAAGGCAAGTCCGTATTCGATCATCACTATTTAAAGTATTTCCTCTAAATTGTTAGAATCAATATTGCTCGTTATTACCTCTTTAGTTCGCCCGCAGTCCAATTAGTAGTCCTATCCGAAGTTCGATTACGTACATTTTGAACAGTCTCCGGACTAATTTCAGAGGCTGAGTTTCCCCAACTGGATCTTGCGTATGTCAAGACCGCGGCAATTTCCTCATCGGAAAGCTGACCTCCCCAGGCAGGCATAACCCCATTAAATGTGTTTCCCGCTACATTAATTGCACCCTGAAGACCATGAAGAACGATTTTTATCGGGGTTTCGGCATCCCCTAAAAGCCATTCCGAGTCTACAAGCGGTGGGAATGCTCCGGGTACACCTTGACCATTACTTTGATGACAAGCCGTGCAAACACGATTATAAACTTCTGCACCATCTGGGAGCTCTTTTTCGATTTCTGCTGTAGATACTACGGCTTTTTGCTTGGTTTTTTCAACTTTACTTAAAAGATGAACTTCGGGCCCGAACACGCCGCCGTAACGGCCTAAATAAAACCCAGCCCAAAAAATCAAACATATGAATATTACCCACATCCACCATGGGGGTCTTTCCAGTCCTTCTCTCGGCTCAGGAGTTTCACGTAAAGCCTGTCTGTGTAGATCATATATGTCGGTTTGTTCGTCTTCCGATTTGTATGGTTGCTGGATATCCTTATCACTCATTTTAATTACTCTTTGCCATCCACAGGATATGTATGATTAAGTCCGATGAGATAAGCAGTGAGATCCAGAGCATCCTGTGTGGCTATAATGACTTTTCCTTCAGGCACATACTCTTGAGAAACGGGAACAACGCGGTCCCCTCTGGCAGCCAGCACTTCGTCCGAATAGTGGATTTCTTCTCTAAATAACCACGGATAAGGAGGCATAATTGATCCGGGAGAAGTCGCTCTTGGGTTATAAAGGTGAATCAGATGCCAATCCTCGCTTGGTTGTCTTGCCCCTATATTGAATAGATCGGGACCTGTTCGCATTGTGCCTAATAGTTGAGGTCTGTCATAAAAATAATCACCAGGGACTGACGGCCTTCCCCAGTTTCTCTTTTGATCTGCTCCGTAACCAACCGGCCTTGTCTGCTGGCTGTGACAATAAATACACCCTTCTCTTATATATACACTTCTTCCGCGTAGCTGCTGTTCTGTATAGGGCTTAAGACCATCAGGCGGATTTACTTCACTGATCTGAACTCCCGGTATGAGAGTCAAACCTACCCATGCAATGAGAAGTGTTGCCAGCACACCCATGAAGAATAGCGGTACCTTTATATACATCATTCTGATGTGACCTCTGCCGTCGTTTCGCTCCAGGGAGGCATAATCCTGTAGACGCCTTTTCTAAAAAGCATCAGGGAAAAAAGGTAAATAAATACCAGTTGTCCCAAGAGCATAAGGGAGCCTCCTATTGATCGAGCGAATAAATAGGGTTTAGTTAATTCCACTGAATCCATGAAGGGGCGAGACGCGTCGTTCATATACAAACCCTGAATAAATCCCCCCAGATTCATAGAAATTACGTATAGAATTATTCCTGCGGCTACAAGCCAGAAGTGGACTTTTATTAGAGATGGATTCGGCCATTCCCATCTAATTATTCTCGGCATAATGTAATATATCGAACCGAACAGGATCATTGTAACGAACGCGTATAAGCCCAGGTGAGCGTGTCCTATCGTATAATGCGTAAAATGGGTTATTTCACTCTGAGTGCGTATTGCTTCGAGCGAGCCCTGAAAACTGACTGCCGTGTAGCTTACAGCTCCGAATACGACAAACCTGAGGGTCGGGCTATATTTGAGTTTACTGAAATGCCCCACCATCGTTAAATGGTGATTAATGGCAACAGCAATTACAGGTATAAACATAAGTACGCTTGCTATGATTGATACGCTTATTAGCCAGGTAGGCAACGGTCCGCCGACCAGATGATGAATTCCATTCCAGTTATAAAACAGAGCGAAAGTCCAAAAACCTATGAGAGACAGGTAGTAACTGTGGATAGGGCGCCCTATAACCTTCGGAATAAAGTAATAAGCAGCTGCCAGTCCCGCCGGTGTAAACCAAACCGTTAGTACGTTATGAGCGTACCACCAGTTTGAAGCGGCTTGAGTAACTCCTTTATAGATAGGTAAATATGCTAGAAAATATAGTAGAGGGAACCAGAGTGCGGACGCCAGTATATACCATAATGAAATGTATATGTGTTCTACGTTTCGCTTGCGAAATGTCTGTAAAATTGAGAGAGAAAAACAAATTGCAGCAACTGTAATCATGTACGCGGTTGCTTTTGGAAACTCCAGCCATTCCTGCCCCATGCTGTTTCCTATTAGAATCTCTATCGTTCCGTAAAGGACCGCGATATTCCAGATAATGGCAGATATATATAAAAGATTTTTCCATCTGATCTCGGTCCTGCATAGCCTTGCAGTAAGCCAAACATAAACTCCGCCAAGAGCCAACGAAGCCCAGCCGTATATTACAGTGTTAAGATGAGCCGGTCTTATTCTTCCGAATGTCAGAGAGGGAATCGTGCCCAACCAGTCAGGGAAATTAAACTTCAGGGCCGCAACAAGCCCGAAAATTGAACCTATAAAAAGCCAAACAACCGCTGTCGAAAAAAGGAGTAATACAGGCCCTGCTGTTGAATCATCGCTTTCTATTCGAGATGAAAGTTCCGGTTGCATATTTAATTACTCTTGTGTCCAATGTCTTTGCTTTCTGAATTTTTGAAAACTTCATCCGTCATAAGACCGGTCGGTTCTTCTTCATCAAAGATCACAAAAGCAGCAGCATTTAGATTCCTGAATTGTCCTTTCCTGACAGCCCAAATAAAGGCAGCCATGGCAACAGCAGCCCCGGCAAAGAGAATCAATAACAATAAATAGGCCGCGAATGGTATAGTCATGTTTTTCTCTTCGAAACATTTTGTCCGTCGACAACTTTACGGAAGATAGCATTATGTAGCAGTAAATATTTTTCCATCAATTAATTACCATATTACCAGCACCAACTAGATTTAAGAAGTTTTTTAATATACGACCACCACTGCGAATTGACGTCTTGCCATATCGGTTATGGCCAATACGTCAGATTTCCGTTAAACTATCGTGCGGTCCAGGTTTCATCTATTGGCAAGGCTGCTCCCGATAAATTTTTTGCCAAATCGCTCGTCAGATAAACCGCCAATTCTGCTACTTCCTCGGGCTCGAGCATTCTTTTCATCGGGGCCTCTGCAAGAATCACTTTTTCCAATACTTCTTCTCTTGGTATGCCGTGCGATTTCGCCTGATCGTCAATCTGCTTCTCCACTAGAGGAGTCCTAACAAAAGTTGGACATATGGCGTTTGCCGTGATACCATGACCAGCTGTCTCGATGGCGGTAACCTTAGTTAATCCTATAAGCCCGTGCTTTGCGGTAACGTACGCCGATTTATATTCCACTCCAATAAGCCCGTGAATCGAAGACATGTTTATTATCCTACCGCTCTTCTGTTTTATCATATAAGGAAGCGTATACTTCGTAAAGTAAAATGTTCCACTTAACATTACATTAATCAGGAGATTCCACTTTTCTTCGGGAAATTCAACAATTGGTGATACGAACTGAAGCCCCGCATTGTTCACCAAGACATCGACTGTACCGAACTTGTTCACTGCTAGATCGACCGCATTCTTACATTGATCGCTCTTAGAAACATCGGTTTTAACAAATAAGGCCTCTGCTCCTTTCCCAATAAGACTTTTTTCAGATTTATTTCCGTTTTCATTATCCAAATCGACAATTACAATTTTTCCCCCTTCTTCAGCAAATCTCTCGCAGATCGAGAGCCCAATACCGCTTCCGCCGCCCGTAACCAGGCAAACTTTATCTTTTAGTTTCATATTCTTCTCCTTTTTGATTTAATCAGTCACTAAGATAATCATAGACAACTTCCCCGTAAGGCAGTGTTAAGTCGGTTAGTACATGATAGCCCTCTATGATAGAAATAACCGGAAATTTATATATAGGTGCCAATGCGCATGGTCTTATATCGAGCGCGGCTGGTCCCTTCCAAGCCCACTTAATATCGATATCTTCCATCTTATATCTTATTAGCTGTGAGATGGCAACAGAACCGTCTACTGATGGAATGACTTTCAGATTGTAATTGTAAGCTCCTAGGCCTTCTTTAACTTTCTCCGAATCCATCTGTTCGTATTTATAAGCCATTGTGGCCGTGGCGACCCTTACTCCGCTGTAATCAAGAGTTCCGACAACCTGATCACGCACGACCCTTAGATTGGGCTCACCCCATTTTTTAGGAAAGCCCCAGATTTCTCTTCCAGCAGCTATAGGTGGGTGATCATTTAAAAACATATTAACAATAAATGTCGCGTCATCGCCGTTATACTTCACAGGCACCGTAATTCCAGATTCAGTGTAACTACCAAACCCCGATGAATCCGGCATATGAATAACCTCAAAACTCGCTACAGATTCTGAAACCTCAAGCGGCTCGGGGACTACAGCCCTTATGGCTTTAATGTCCGTCTCGAATTTCACTATGAGGAACTCCCTGTCTGCGAAATGGTAAGGGCCTTTCGGATATGAGGCGCCTTCAACAGGTATTGTGTATTGCTTTTTCACATCTTCGGTTCTCATTAATACCTCCTCTTAGAATGTACCAATTTTATTATTTGCTGTTTTAGACTTTTTGAATAACTTTTTAGCTGTTGAGTAGCCCTTTCCCATATTTATCAATACAGATCTCCGGGAAAAATCGTAATCTTTTGAAGGGGGTTCGGATTTCTCATCTTCCCGCTCAAACCTTGTTATTGAGATGGGGCCTGTTTTATTCATCGTTTCTATATATAAAGGTCTCGATTTTATTTTTTCTTGCTGTTCATTAGTAAGGAGACCTGTTAATTCCTTTATCAATTTTTTGTATTCGTCTATTTTTTCCGTAAGCCGGATTTCTTTTCTGATTTTTTCCGAATAAAATATCTCGTCTTTCCTGGACATAACATCCACAATATTCTCCGGCAAATTGCTCTTTTTCTTATACAAGTTGACCAGGTATATCTTTTTCCCCGAGAGTCCGAATTTCTCCATATATGCATATAGAGGAGAATTGCTAACAATTCCTCCATCCCAGTAGTGATTCCCGTTGATCGTAGTCCAGGGCAGTCCCGGTGGCAGGCTCCCGCTTGCAATGATATGGTCAGGCGTTATATCTTCTAAATAACTGTCAAAAGTTTCAAATTCAGCCGTTTCGACATTTACTGCACTTACCAACAATCTTACCGGGCTCATTCTCAGATTATCAAAATCGACATACTTTCTAAGCAGTTTTTTTGCGGGTTCGGGATCGTAAAAACTAGTCCATTTAAACGGCAGATCAGCAGGAAGAAATGGCAGGTTTAACCATCTTGGCTTGAAAAACTTAGGAGAACCGAATATTAACGAATACATAGATGATACCATCCTCCTCATATGCTCTTCTGGAAAATATGGAGTATTGAATGAAATCTCTTTCCAGAACGCTTCAAGCTTAGTTGTTGCATTTTTCGGATTTCCAGCAATTATCGCGGCATTAAAGGCACCTATGGATATGCCCGATACTACGTCGGGGTATATCCCCTCCTCCTCCATTGCTTTTACAACACCGCATTCAAATGCCCCCAAAGCACCCCCGCCTTGTAAAAGCAGTACATTTTGAAGTGGTATTTGGCTTAAATCGAATGATCCGTCCTTCAGTCTTTTTCTGTAGTTAGTTAGATCCACCTTATTTTCTATCAGTGAACCTAAAATTTTTTGTTCGGAATTCGTTCGGCCAAGTATAAAGGAAGCTTTTAATACGTTATCTTTTAAGTATAGAATGGAAAATGATTTATCTTTAACAGAACCTCTCATTATTCTTTCATTAACCTGATTTGTGCATCCTATAAAATTAAAAGATAAGTCGAATACGTCAGAGAAAAAATAAGAGACCTGACGAAACTGTGTCCGTTCACCCGCCATATTTTTAGCTGCGATTCTGCCCTGCTTTATTGCGTTGTCCCAGTGTTCTATTCTTCTATAATGTTCGAAAACAGTATCATATGAATTTGCGACATCACCGGCTGCATATATCCCGGGTATGTTTGTTTCCATAAATTCATTGACGAGAACACCGTTTTCGATTTCAATCCCGCTTTGGTCAAGAAAATCTATGTTGGGCGTGACTCCGATGCCGATGGCCAGCATATCACAGTTAATCTTATGTCCGCCGCTTGTCTCGACACTTTTTACTTTTGTTCTTCCGTTAATCTTAGTAATCGTATCCTCAAATATAAATTCCACGCCGTGTTCTGAGTAGTACTCGTTAAAAAATTTAGACACCTCAGGTGAATCTAGTTTACTGAAAGGTAATTTTTCAGTTGTAATAACCGTTGTTTTTATGCCGGATTTTGTAAAAGCAGATGCCAGCTCCATGCCAATAAAACTAGACCCCATTATTACAGCCTTTTTGGATGACTTCATAGACGCTTTGATACCTATCGCATCATCTATGGTTCTCATATAATGGACGCCCTTTAATCCGGCTCCATTTATATTCAACTTTTTAATTCTGGCCCCGGTTGCTAAAAGTAGTTTGCCGAATTTGAATTCACCGGCTTTATCGGTCTTAACAATCTTATTGGCAGCATCCAAATACAACGCTCTTGTGTTTAGCACAAGGTCGATATCGTTCTTCTTGTAAAAGTCTTCTTTGCTTATATAGAGCTTTTCAATTCCGATATCTTCTAATAGGAAGCTTTTAGTAAGAGGCGGTCTGTGATAGGGTATGTAATTTTCCGATGAAATTATGGATATTTTGCCGTTTACACCCATTTTTCTCAACGTCTCGGCGGCCGAGGCGCTTGCAAGACCTCCGCCGACGAGTAAAAAATCTATGAGTTCTTTCATAATTCGAAGCCTAAATATCTATAGTTTATTGTTTGCATGAATAATAATTTAGGCTCTAGATTAGAATAGCCTTAAAATTATCATTTGTTTTTATACAAATCACTTTTCTCATTATTTCTATATTCATGCTCTTTTTTAATGCAGTATTAAAGCCCTTGGATCTGATGCCTGAGAACTTTAAAGCCTTCTCTTAGCAAAGCTTCTGAAGATCTCTATCCCGTTTATATGAGTTCCTCTAGTTCGATTTCTCCCTGGAAACCTTTGTTTATTGATTCTTGATATAATATGATTGTCCCTCTAAAGATTCTGTGATACCTGTTTACTCTATTCCTGTTTATTCTTTTGATTTTAGAGCTGCGTGTGGTCGTTAAATTCTCTGTAAAACAGTGTGTGATTTTTCAGCATAACCTAGTAATTTTCTTGTTCTTTACCGTTACTTGCTTCTAGTCTTACGTTATTCTGTTAGTCAAGTCCCTTAGCATATTTTCAGCATCAAATAGATTCAAGAATTTTTTTTAACGCGACCGCATTATTGTACTCCGTGTCCTTTGCCGAATATACCAGTGTGATTTGACAGCACTCGCCGAGCTTTTGCAGAATTCTTAATTCTTCAGTTTTTCCCTTTAGCTCCTCGTTAAACCTGTGACAAAATTCCTTCCATTTATCCGGCTCATGGTTGAACCATTTTCGAAGCTCGGAACTGGGAGAGATCTCTTTCAGCCAGAGATCTATAGAAGCGTCTTTCTTCTTAAGTCCTCGCGGCCATAATCGATCGACAAAAGAATGCGGTATCCGTCTTCTTTTGTCGGTTTGTCATACGCGCGTTTTAGGTTAATCATCGACATGAATCAGTCACGTAATTAATAAATTAGGACTTCTCCTTTTGAAGTGATTCTTTCATTGTTTTAATCGCTATTTTGGAGTGGGACACCGCAGCCCCGGCCCGCATTTCCGCCGCCACCCAGATCGCTTCCATAAGCTCATCCATTGAAGCCCCTTGCTTCAGTGCAAGCTTTGTATGTCCTTCTATGCAGTACTGGCACTGGGTTACATGCGCAACCGCCACTGCAATAAGCTGTTTAGTCTTGCCCGGGATCGCTCCATCAGTAAAAACGTTTTTACTAAAATTCTGAAATGACTCGCGAATCTGCGGAAGTAATTCTTCATTTTTTTCTCCTTCATTGTTTCTATTGGAAAAACCCGAAAAGCTCATATAAATCTCCTTTTTTAATTTAATTGACCATTTACTCGTTCAACTTCTGTTGCCCATTATAATTGTCATCATTCAATACAGCTCATAAAGTCGATTCAGGCAGGCTATCTTTGCCTTCAAAAATCTGTAATTCTTATTGACCAGATCTGCAAGTTCTCGAGCCTTTGACATAAGCAATGAAAAGTGTTGCTTAAGTGCCCTTTCTTCCTGCCATCGCAATGTTACATCCCGGATTATAGCAGCAGCCCCGAACCTCTCAGTTTCAGGGTCGCGCAATATAACGATACTAAATTCAACGGAGATTCTCTCTCCATCTTTACGCAAAGAAGGAACGGCTAACAATCTCTTGTCATAGCTGCTTATGCCTGAGTTCATCACATTTTTATAACCTTCCAAATGTCTTTTGCGATGCTTTTCAGGAATTATTAAGTCAAGGGTTTCCCCAAGGGCTTCATCGGAACTATAACCAAAGATAGATTCCGCCCCGGAGTTCCACATCCTGATTATCCCGTCGCTGTCAGCAAATATTACGGCATCCTGTGTGTTTTCTATGATTTGATGACAAAGACATTGCCAAATATGCTTAGCCATTAATGCGCTCCTGCTTCTCTATTCGTTTTAAACAAATGGGCATTTGAGTTCATAATTTTATGTCTACCTAATTCGCTTTCGTGATTCACTATGTCGATTTACTTATAGTGGACTACTTTATCCTTCATGATCAGCTCTATATCCGGGAATGCTTCTTGCGCAGCAGGTGGTACCGGTATCCATGATTCCGGCTCTCGGCTCGCTTTGAAATAATCATACAGATTTTTGAAATAATCATACGGCTTTGAGCCAGGGCCAGTAGGATTTCCGACTACTATACGTCCCACCATTCCTGCCACTTCATGAGGCGAACAGAAATAATCATAAACTCCCTCGACGGTAAACGTCACTTCATAAGAGCTGCCAGGGAACAGGAACCCCGAGTCCCAAGGACTGGCGCCCCGGGGTATCCTTAATGAATGATTATTGTTCTCAGGATGATAGGCCGTCGTAGTATGAACGTTTTCATCAACGATCCACCGAACTGTTTGTCCGGGTTTTATATAGACACCGATCGGGTCAAACCATACTTTAGAACCAAGCTTATCGCTCTTCATATGGATTTCGATCACCTCGGTCGAAATCTCGTCAGTTTCTTCGGTTTGGCCTCTCACGCTAGTCCAGGTCTTATCGTTGCTCATACCGGGCAGGGTGAGTATCGGATATATAACTCCAACAAGTATCAACCATATGCTGCGGCGTATTGTAAGCATCATTCTGCCCTTATTGTTTTAGTGCTTCAGCTTTTTCAGGAGATACATACCAAAGGACAATATGGTAGTGAGGTACGGGTACTCCCGGATGACCAGCGTTGTAGTAAAGATCTACATGATCGGTCTTTTGCTGCGCCACATTTAAATTCTCAAAAGCTTTATGGTCATTGAGATCCTTGAGCGGAACCATGTATACCGAACTGACCAGGTTTCCATCTCGATCATAGGCCAGAAACGGACCGGCGGGCAGTGTCCCGGGATCTACATACAGCACCCCAAGTCCGGGTATAAAATCAGGCAATTCGACAAGTGAGCTTACCTTTTTATAGTTGCCTCCCGGGGGAGCCTTTTCGAAATCTCCACCCTGTGCAAATAGACTCTGTGAACTGACCAAAAATAAAGAAATACTTACAATGAACAAAAATACTAGATGATGTAAATTTCTCATTGTTTACCTCCTGTTGATTGAATTTTTAGACGCTAAATACTAAATATCGAAACTCCATGCCTCTATTCATGCCTACTGGAAACATCTAATTAAAAGATTCAAAATCTCTGCTTTCTTTTAAGTAGCTTGAAATTTGCTGGACAATATAAAGTCTTGAGCTGTGAATCATAAATTCGACTGTGGAAACCGAGAAACCCAATACTCTTTTAATGTTTTTCGGAGACATTTTTTCTATATCACTAAGATGAACAGCAACTCTGTAAGGAGCCGGAAGCTCATAAAGAGCCTTTTCTATAATGGGTATAAATTCCGAACTATTATGATTAACGTTATAAAAAAGCCCATGTTCTTTTATGTCAAACCTCTTTTCCGGAAATGTTCTGCCTTGTCTTTCATTTACTTTATCAATTAATTGTCCTTTATGTGTTGCTTCTGAATCTTTCAGATGCTTTCGACTTATATTGATTGCACGGGTAAAGAGCCAAGTTTTAAAAACCGGCGGAGTATAATCTGTATCCAGGGCATTCACCGAATGGAACACATCCTCAGTTACCTTTTTTGACAGCTGATGATTGAAAGTAAAGGTTAGAACCAAATAATACATTCGAGATGCATATCGGTTAACTAGAGATTTAAAAGCACTTTCATCCTTATTTTTTATTATTAATCTGACTAAATCCCCGTCATTCAGCCCGTCATTGTTATTTATCAAAGCAGCGTTTGAGGTACTGGTTGTATCATAATAGTTCATTGCTTCACCTTTATACATATATAAGATAATTCAATTAGAATTCACGATGTGTGATCATGGTCGAAATTCCTTTGTACAGCAACCCTTGTCGATATTTTCTAATTCTTCTTCCGCACGATTAAGTAGTGACTTTATATAAAGAGTAGAGTCGATTACAGCTAGTCTGTTTCTTTGTAATTTTTTCAGCATCTTTACTCCTTGATTATCAATAAACGTTACACCCTTCAGGTCCAGCAAAACATGCTTGTTGTTTACACAAATGTGATGACTGCATAATGTTTCGAGAACTTCTATGCAAGAGCCCGTTATCCTTCCATCGACAATTAAAGTAACCGCTCTCTCATCTTCACAAACTGTGGTTATTTTTAGCATTGCCGCTTTGTTTTATCTAGCGTAACCTCAAATATTTATATATATATGAGTAATTGCAAGGGATGTGCCAGAAAGCAAGTAACATTATTTGGGGCTATAACTTCCCGAAATCATATATATTTTTAATCACAGGAGAGTATAGCAATTCGTGCTTACCCTCTAAATATTACGGATGCCGTCAGATATGACAGAATTCTGATACAGGTATAATTCTCACCTGAGCTCTGAATCAGTGCTGATTGAGAATGAATAGACGGATGAGTAAATAACAATATGCAAGATATTAGAATTGAAGAACTCAAGGAAAAAATGAAAATGACAGAGCGTGCCCTCTCAGAGAGAGAAAAGGAATTGTCCCTTCTTCATGAAACCGCAAAGCTTCTTGTAACTAAACAGCAAGATACTTTTGATGTCCTACAGAAACTCGTTCAAATTATACCCACTGCATGGCAGTACCCGGAGATTACGGAAGCCCGGATAGTGTATGAAGAACTTGAATTTAGAACTCCTGGTTTCATTTCGACCCGATGGATGCAAAAAGAAAATTTCACTACGGTTGAAAAAGAAAAGGGGTTTATAGAGATAGCTTATTTAAAAGAAAAACCAATCGCATTTGAGGGGCCTTTTCTAAAAGAGGAGAGAGATATTCTCGGTTCGCTTGCTGAAATATTGAAAATCTACATTGAAAGACAAAAAGCAGATAAAGATATGCAGGAGAATGAAGAACGCCACAGAAACCTAGTAGAATATTCTCCAGAAGGCATATATGTCCATATGAATGGCAAGATCGTATATATAAACCCTGCTGGGGCAAGACTCTTCGGTGCCGCAAAACCGGATGAACTCATAGGAAAGTCGATCTTAAGCTTGGTGCATCCGGATCATGTCGAATTGGTAAAAGAACGAATTCGACAGGTTGAAGAAGAGGGAAGACCAGAAGAAGCAAAGATTGAACTCAAGTTCATACGCGTTGACGGAGATGTGATCGACGTAAAAGCTTCAAGAACCCTTATAACATACCAAGGAAAACCTGCCGTGCAGGTTGCTACCAGTGATATCACCGAGCGCAAACGAGCAGAAAACGCTCTTAAAAAAGCGCTAAAAGAAGTCGAAAGTCTAAAAAATCGACTCCAAGCGGAGAATATATACCTGCGAGAAGAGATTAAAACGGAATATAACTTTGAGGAGATTGTAGGCGAGCACGAATCAATAATTAATCTATTGCATTATATAGAGAAAGTAGCCCCCGCAGACACAACTGTTTTAATTAACGGGGAAACTGGCACTGGTAAAGAACTTATTGCTAGAGCCGTGCATAACTTGAGTGCAAGAAAGGACAGACCGCTCGTCAAGGTAAACTGTGCGGCCATTTCAGCAGGCTTGGTTGAAAGCGAATTATTCGGACACGAGAAGGGAGCATTTACCGGTGCTGTGCAGCAAAGAATCGGGAGATTCGAATTAGCTAGTGGCGGGACGATTTTCTTAGATGAGGTAGGAGAATTACCTCTGGATACACAGGTCAAACTACTCCGTGTCTTACAGGAAGGCGAACTGGAACGGGTCGGCAGTAGTAAACCAATCCGGGTTGATGTCAGAGTTATTGCGGCAACAAATCGTAACCTCGTGGATGCGGTGCGTGAGGGTTCCTTCCGTTCCGATCTTTTTTATCGTTTAAGCGTATTCCCACTCGAAGTACCTCCTCTACGAGATCGTAAGTCGGATATACATCTTCTCGTAAATTTTTTCATCAGTAAGTACAGCAAAAAACTGGGCAAAAAAATTGAAGGAGTATCAAAAAGGACAATAGATCTTTTTGAGAACTATACCTGGCCTGGAAATATTAGAGAGCTACAAAATATTATTGAACGAGCAATTGTTATCTCTGGTGGTCCGATAATTGATATAGAAGAATCCATGCTTGAGCAAAATATCAAGATACAAGGATATCAATCCGATAAACTCGAAGATATCGAGAGATCTCATATAAAGCGTGTGCTAAACCAGACTAACTGGGCGATTGAAGGCAACAAAGGGGCAGCCAAAATTCTCGGCATGCATCCGAGTACTCTACGTTTCCGCATAAAGAAGTTAGGGATATCAAAATCATAAATAAGTTGTTTCGATATTAGGTTAAGGCAAATACCGGTTACACGATTGATCCAGATCAGATTATTGGGCTATAACTTTTTCAGTCGGAATCTTTAGACTAGCAAGTCTGGATTTATTTTTTCCTACATTGACGCGATTTCGAATAAGATCTCTGACGGCATCTGCTTCGCTGCTAGAGCGATTGAGTAAAAATCCTGCGCGTAAAATTCCGCTCTTCAAGTAATAAACCGAAAAGGATTTGTCTGCGATTGATCCGTTAACGATTCTCTCATCCGTATTGCTGGAATATCCTAGAAAATCAAAACTGAGATCAAATACATCTGAAAAAAAGTATGATACCTCATTGTAATAATCTTTCTTGCCAAGCATGTTCTTAGATGCGATCTTACCCTGCTTCACTGCATTATCCCAATGCTCGACTCTGCGATGTGCGCGAAATAAAGGATCGTAAAATCTCGTGACATCCCCTGCGGCGTATATTTCCTGAAAGTTCGTTTGCATACTCTTATCTACGATAATGCCGTTATCCAGCGAAACACCGCTTGACTCCAGAAACGCTGTCTCAGGAACGACTCCGATACCGACCGCGACAATATCGCACGAGATTGTTTTTCCTCTTTCAGTAACTATCCTATTTACATGACGTGTGCCCTGAAATTCTTTGACTGTATCTCCAGATATGATATCTACTCCCTTATTCTTGTAATAATTTTCGAAGAAATTGGAAATCTCGCGGGAACCCAGTCTCGCTAACAGGTTTTTTCCTCTTGAAATGATAGTCGTACGTATACCCATCTGAGCAAAAACTGATGCCAGCTCCATCCCAATGAAGCCTGAACCTACAACTACGGCTTTCTTTGAATATGAAGTTGCTCGCTGTATGGATTCGGCATCAGAAATATTCCTCAGATAATATATACCTCGCAAATTAGATCCGGGAACATTCAGTTTCTTTACTCGTGAGCCAGTTGCTATGAGAAGTTTCCCATACCTTATACTGCCTTGATTATCAGTCTCTACCATTTTCCTTTGTGGACAAAGAGTTAATACTTTTGTGCCCAGCAAGACATCGATATTATTATTTTTGTAAAAGCTTTCGTCATAGACAATTATATCTTCGCTTTTCAAATTCTTGATCAGGAAGTTCTTGGATAGCGGAGGGCGATGATATGGATATAATTCTTCGTCTGAAATAATTGCAATTGTTCCGCCTGCACCTTCTTTCCTCAGAGTCTCTGCAGCTGATGCACTGGCAAGTCCCCCTCCAATTAATAGATAATCGAATACCATTTTCGGTTCTCTCCCATGAATCTCATGCTTTTAATTTTTGTGATTTCGTCAAAGATTGATCAACATCCCACAAAATATCCTCTAGAGTTTCGAGGCCGACCGAGATGCGTATCATTTCAGGTCTAACTCCAGCAAACTTTTGACTTTCTTCATCCAGCTGCCTGTGTGTTGTGGATGCGGGATGAATAACCAATGATTTCGCGTCTCCAACATTCGCAAGATGACTCAATAACTGAAGATTCTCTATAAACTTTATGCCCGCTTCCATACCTCCCTTTATGCCAAATGTAAAAATTGGGGTAGTTCCCTTGGGTAAATATTTTTTCGCAAGATCAAAGTAAGGACTATCCGGAAGTCCTGAGTACTTGACCCAGGTTACATATGGATGGTTATTCAGAAACTTTGCCAGAGCCAAGGCATTGGAACAATGTCTTTCCATTCTAAGGTTGAGAGTCTCCAGCCCTTGAAGAAAGAGAAAAGAATTGAAAGGACTCATAGCAGGTCCCAATGGTCTGAGCACATCGCAACGCGCTTTCATGATATAGCTCGTATCTCCAAAAGTTTCATAAAAATTCACGCCGTGATATCCTTTAGATGGCTCTGTCATGTCCGGGAATTTGCCGTTGTCCCAGGGGAAATTACCCGAATCTATCAGAACTCCCCCTATAGAAGTACCGTGACCACAGATAAATTTAGTAGCTGAATGCGTGATAATATCCGCACCGAACTCAAATGGTCTGCATAAGTAAGGAGTAGCAAATGTGTTATCGACAATGAGGGGTATGCCCGCTTGATGGGCTATATCCGAGACTTCCGCTATATCCAGAATATTACCCAAGGGATTGCCTATCGTTTCAGCGAATATTGCTCTAGTTTTCGTACTTATAGCATTACGGAAATTATCGGGATTATCGGGATCCACGAATTTAACGATGATTCCCAATTTCCGAAAGTTAACGTCAAACTGAGTATAAGTTCCTCCATAGAGGGTACTTGAGGATACAATTTCATCTCCGGATTGCAGGATTGTGAAAATTGCAGTCATCTGCGCCGCCATACCAGACGCCAGGGCGAGTGCGGAGCTTCCACCTTCGATAGCAGTCATTCTACCTTCAAAAGCCGCAGTCGTAGGGTTCATTATTCTCGTATATATGTTCCCGGGTGTCTGTAAATCAAATAAACTTGCAGCATGTTCCGCGCTGTCAAAAGTATATGCCGTTGTTTGATAAATGGGCGTGGCGCTGGAATTGGTCGCAGAATCGGGAGTGTTTCCAGCATGTATACATTGAGTTTCAAATCCGAGTCTTCTTTTGAGCATCTGCAGTCACCTCTATTTTAATTTTTAAACATCTTTGCAAAATACAACATCTAGGCTGCATATCGAGTGGACATGCAGCCTAGGTCGTGATTCTCTCAGAGCCCGGATATTTTGATGGGGTTATATCCTCTTTATGTTGAGCTCTGTTGTCTGACTCAGAGTTTCTCCCGGGCAAAACCCCAATATCAAACTTTTCACCGGTGAAGAACGAGATTTACACTTTTTAACAATTTAACAACCAATTCAAGTTCGTTTGATTTTTATGTCGCTGTCCATCCACCGTCTACCGACAACATGCTTCCGGTCATGAACTCAACGTTATCATCGGTCAGGAACGCCACGGCACGCGCTATTTCCTCAGGCCTTCCGAGCCTTCCAATAGGGTGCTGAGATACAAAATATTCCTCAACGGCATTGGGATTGTCCGACTTTGCGAATATATATTCCGTCACCATAGGGGTTTCGATTCCGCCGGGGTATATAGCGTTAACCCGAATCCCATGTGCTATATACTCGCGCGCCATCGCTCTGGTCAATTGGGTAACAGCGCCTTTTAAAACTACATAAGCGGACGCGCCGGGAAGGCCTCTCAAACCGATAATAGAAGAATTATTTATTATGTTGCCTCCGCCCTGTTTAATCATGTGAGGAGATGATTAGCTGTATTACTATCGCTGTCTTGATCTTTACAACCTTATTCATATTATCCCCGTTCCTTCGTTAACGGATTTTGAATCATAAGCTTTAATCAAAATTTGTTGACGCATGTTTAGTAACTCGCAAAATGGATGCCATGAATAATTGAATATGTCAGATTATTTTAAGCCTCAGGAAAATGGGGACTTTTTAGACAAGCGAACACCGAAACATATATTATCTTCCCTTGATATGTAGAGGATCCGTTAAATATTGAGGGCACTTATAATAATTGGACTTTAACAAGAAAATGATTTGTCGATACTTTATACTGTTAATACTGTTAACGAAGTAGTCAAAAAATATTTATAGAGACGGTTTACAAGTTTGTCATAAGTGAGGATTTGATTAACCGCTTTCAGAATCAGTTACTGCATATGAATGAATGCATGTACATCCATACTTGTGGATTTACGGATATACGACTTAGAATTATTTAAAAGGCTTGGATGTGAAGAGGGATTCTAATCCTCAGAATACTACAGACTTAATCAACTCAGAAAAAAATTAGGGGGAAATTAAGTCCTTACTGATAAATTAGAATCCCTGTTAAGCATAATATCAATCACCCCATATACTATACTCTCATCAAGTTTGAGGAAACCTTTACACCATTACTGACATTGTCTACCATGGGTGATGTAGATTCAGCGATTTCTAGTATTTTCTTAAGCTCTTCTTCAGAAGCGTCCGACTTCACTTTTACGGTATATCTAATGTTCTGGAATCCCGGCCTAGCACCGTCTATTCCGAAGTAACCCCTTACATCAATATCTCCTTCTGTCTCAATAGTAAAGTCCTCTAAATTAATATCATGCTTAGCAGCTTGTGTTGCAAACCCAAGAGAAACGCAACTGGAGACCGATGCGAGTAATAACTCAATAGGATCAATACCTGAGTCTTTGCCTCCCAGAGGCTCTGGCTCATCGGTATTTATCTCAAATTTACGTGCTTTTGTTTTACTCACAGAACCGTCTTGCCAAATAGTTTCAGTCTTGAAAGTAAATTTCCCTTTTTCAGGATCCTTCTTTACGGTATCGATGAATTCATTCATCTTTCCGATATCTATATTCAAGCAGCTCTTAACTCCCATTTTTATAACCTCCTATAAATTGTATTTTGCTAGTAAGTTGCAAGAACTGTGCCAACCACGCACTTTAAAAATTATAAAAATAGGGTAATTTGAATTTTATATTGAGGGATCACCCTGTAGCCGAATCTGTATTAATTGATAAAGATTCAAGGTTAATAAGGTTTAGTCTATTACCCGGTCAGAGTATAAAGGAACATAGCTCGCCATTATCCCCTGTTTATATAATATTTTGTAAGGAGAAGGTTAGTTTTCGGATGAATGAGGTTCACAAATAAAAAGAAAATTAGATTATTTTAATAGAGATTGTGTTCGTTTAGATACTAACCATAATGGCTGATAATAATAAATCCGAGTCACCAACCACGGAATCGCTACCTGTTGCACCATCATTTGAGCCTTCCTTAAGTGAAGTGCAAGTCTTGCAGTCTCAACCTGTTGTTGACAGGACCATCATACGCATAATTCTAATCTCCCTCATCATAGGCGTCGTCGGAGGATTTGTTGCACAGGGACTGACACGACTTATCGGACTAATTACGAACCTGGCATTCTATGGCCACTTATCCTCAAGCTTCATTTCACCTGCTGGTAATCACTTAGGGGTTTTTGTAATTATCGTTCCAGTTATCGGCGGAATAATAGTCGGATTTATGGCACGATACGGCTCCAAGGGCATTAGAGGTCATGGAATTCCTGAAGCTATGGAACAAGTGTTGACCAATCAGAGTCGCATACAACCGCGCCTGACATTTTTAAAACCGATTTCTGCTGCGATTGCTATAGGTACGGGTGGACCATTCGGGGCAGAAGGTCCAATTATCGCAACGGGGGGTGCGTTTGGCTCCCTACTCGGGCAGCTTCTTAACACCACCGCTGACGAACGTAAAATCCTGCTCTCAGCTGGTGCGGCGGCGGGAATGGCAGCTACTTTCGGAAGTCCCGTTTCAGCAGTTTTATTGGCCGTAGAATTATTACTATTTGAGTTCAGACCTCGTTCTTTAATACCTGTAGCTCTTGCCAGCGTGGCTGCAACCGCTGTTCGTATAGCGTTTGTGGGAACGAAACCGATTTTTTCCATACCTCATATAGCACCAGCGTCGAGCGGGGCACTCATCGTTTACATCGCTCTTGGTGCAGTTGTGGGGCTTTGCGCGGTATTGGTAACAAAATCGGTTTTTAAACTTGAAGATCTGTTTGCCAAGCTTCCCATTCACTGGATGTGGTGGCCGGCATTAGGGGCTATCGCAGTAGGGGTAATCGGATATTTCGCACCAGACACGTTAGGGGTTGGTTACAATGTTATAAACGAGATTCTCTCAGGCGAGATTACCGGAAAAGTTCTGATAGCGCTCTTTATCCTTAAATTCATTTCGTGGTCAATTGCACTCTCAAGTGGGACATCGGGCGGTACGCTGGCACCCCTTTTCACGATAGGAGGTGGTCTCGGAGCTACTTTAGGAAGCCTGGTGATAATTATTTCTCCGACTTTGGAAATAGATCCCAATGTGGCTGCTCTAGTAGGTATGGCTGCAATGTTTGCAGGAGCATCAAGGGCATTTCTAGCCTCTGTTATCTTTGCTTTCGAAACCACATTGCAACCATTCGGACTTCTTCCTCTCCTTGGTGGATGTGCCGCAGCATATCTCATATCGGGTTTGCTGATGCGCCACACTATAATGACAGAGAAGATTCAAAGACGCGGTGTGCATGTACCAGTTGAATACGGAACCGATGCGCTTGAAAAAATGCTTGTTCGGGACATCGCGACATATGAAGTTGTATCACTAAAAGGAAGTAAGTCGGTAGGTGATGCGAACTCGTGGTTGGATTCCGAATTTCCCGGAAGCAGCCATCAGGGTTTCCCGATCCTAGATGACGGAGAAAACCTAATTGGTGTTCTAACGAGGCGTGACCTATCCATAAAGGATGTACACCATGATACTAGAATATCTGAGCTAATTAAGATGTCCCCCCATGTTATTTACGAAGATAATACTCTCCGCGACGCTATAAACCTAATGGCGGAAAATGCGATAGGGCGACTACCCGTGGTTATGCATTCGAATCCAAGAAAAGTAATTGCGATGGTCTCTCGGAGCGATATAGTCACAGCGTATAAGCGAAATCTTGACGAGGCTACCAAGTCCCAGAAGAGCATACACTGGAATGCAACGCGATAAATCTATCCTCTGCCCCTAAATTAGTATTCTTAAAAAAACGGCGTGTAATATAATTTTAAAATAATGCTCATACATAAGATTTTTAAGTGCCAGACTCGGGCAAAAGGCTAACAATATGTATTAAGCATACAAATATTCACACTGTTGGGGTATTTGCAAGTTACCGAATGATGGGAACGTTAGGCAATATAAATTAAATAGTAAAATTATACGGAAGTATTACAGTCTTGCAGTAGTTTGATTTTGTCAAACACGGCCAGTACCACACGATCACATCGCGGACCGGCAAACTGGAATATATCTGCAGCAATAGTCCCGACGCGTGTATAAATTTCTTCGCGTAGCAATGACCGTGCCCGGTGCAGACGAGTCTTGACGTTCTCTTCGCTTATATCGAGACACTCAGCGGTTTCGGCAGTGCTCATCTCCTCAATCTTTCTCAGCATGAAAACCGAACGATATGCCTCCGGCAACGCATCAACGGCATCTTCAAGTACTGCGTTCAATTCCCGAGAAAGCGCCTGTTGCTCAGGGTCAGGTGTATTGGATGCAAATGTATTCATGCCGCCCCCCCCAGAATTTTGTGTCGTTCCGATATCCACAAACCGGCTGCGTTGCCTGATCCGTGCCTGGGCTTCATGCACCGCAATTTTTGTGAGCCAAGTCGAAAACTTCGCGCGCCCGGCAAACTGGTTAAGGTGCGTGTAGGCGCGTACATAGGCACCCTGCATCACATCCTCTGCTTCTTTCTCATCTCTCAGTATGGCGCGGGCTACGCGGTAGAGACGCTGATTGTAACGACGCATGATAATTTCAAAGAGTTCGATATCACCGGAAAGTACATGCTCTACTATCTCTTCGTCGGACATAGCGTCAGAATTTGTCCCAGTTTTCATCATGGTCAAAATCCTCTGTGTATTGTGTCAACCTTAACATATTATTGAGTCATTTTCTTGGAAAATATTACAAGATTTCTATTTTCTTGAATCTGTAACCATTCTTTTTCTAAATACTCTATAGATTATATATCAAGCGTCAAAATTACACTTTATCAAGGAGGTTTAGAATGAGACGATTAAGCTTAATTATAATGCTTCTGGTTTTTAGTTTTCTGGCTTTCGGTGAGATTTCACACTATGCACTTGCACAAGAGACGGCTCCTCCGGGGGGAAAGTATAAAAAAGTCAGCTCCCTGGTGAAATTGCCGGACTTCCTCCCCGGACTCGGCACGCTATATGTGGACCAAGCCACGCTGCCTGCAGGTCCGTTCCTGGCTTATGATCATGAAGGCGGTCTTGTAAGCACGGTTTATATGATCCCTCTCAAAGATATCAATGATCATAAAGCCTTTAATGACCTGGCTGTTGCACAGGGCCCAAAGGTAGACCACGTCGATCTCTACTATAATGCGGGACATCCCGGCGTGGATGAACCGCACTATCACATCATCCTGTGGTATATCTCGCCAGAGAAAGTAGCTGCTCTGAAATAGGTGGCATTATGCCGACAAGAAGAGAGTTCCTCAAGGCCAGTGGGGTAATGCTTGCTGGCCTTTCTATACCGAGTGCTGTTGTGACTAGGGCAGACCAGGCATCACATCCATCTCCGGTAGTCGAGATCTATATGAAAAGCGACCAGCTGGGTTCTAAAGTCTGGTTTGATCCCGTCGGAGTCTATATTGAGCCCGGTCAAACAATACGGTGGATAGTTTCCGAAAATGTCCATACTACAACAGCCTATCACCCTCGAAACAGCAACCATTCATTACGGATTCCTCCTAATGCAACCCCGTGGGATTCGGGTTATTTGTCTCCCGGAGAAGACTTTGAATTAAAGTTTATGATACAAGGCGTTTACGATTACTACTGCATGCCGCATGAAGGAGCGGGCATGGTAGGACGTATTATTGTAGGCAAACCGACAGGGCCGGGAGCACTGCCGTTCGATTATTATGAAGGGAGATCGGATACGAAAAACTGGCGACCAGTACCTCCTGCTGCCCAAAAAGAATTTCCAACTATAGAACGAATAATGCGTGAGAAGGTTGTTCGAATCAAGGTAGGAGATGGTTAATTAAACGTTTGTATGGAATTTAGAGTTTGTAAAAGTTGCAATGTCCATTTTTCTCGTCTATGTGGTCACGGATTTTCAAGCCCGATTTTAGCGGATTTCATAACTACGCGGTAAAAAAGAAACGTGAAATTGCCCTATCGCCCGATGTATGGTTTCGACTGTATGGATCATTGTTTTGGAGAGAAGCCAGCCGACATTCACGTTGGAAACTCCTCTCGGCCACAGACGACCAACGAGGATCTTCGTGCCGTCTGCCCGCGCCGGCTCCTCGTAAATTCTTTTGATTGCTATCTTCATTATTTCCGTTAATAGTTCTCTTCGTTGTAGCCTGGGAACCAGTCCTGTTTGAGGTTTAAGCCCAGTCCCTTAAGCTCGTTACCTATGCTCTCCACCATAGGCTCGGGACCGGAGAGATAGAAGGTTTTATCGTTTACCTGTGGCGATCGCTCAAGAATCGTATCAGCGGTTATTTGCTCACCCACGATAGGCACATAGGTAAACTCAGGATGCTTCCGTGCAAACGCTTCAATCTCTTCACGAAACGGAATCTCATTAGTGCGGTTGAAATAAAGGAGTGTGGCATTAAGGGGTTTGCCCGCAGCATGACGTTCAAGCAAGATGCTACGGAATGGCGTTACGCCAATGCCACCTGCTATCAAAACAACCGGCTCGATCGTCTCTTCTTCCCATGTGAAATCACCTTCCAGGCTATGCGCCTGGATCATATCGCCCGGTACAAGCGCATCGAGGGCTTGTTTAAATGCACTGTCAGAAACGCGTGTCGATATATGTATCATGCTCTCGCTCGGTGCCGAGGCAATCGTAAACCAGCGTTGATTCTCGGCTTCGGTCTTGCCCGCTTGAGTCAGTATATATCCCTGATACTGTCCTGCAACCCAATTGATACTTCCCGCTTCAAATATGAATGTCCGTACATTGCCCGCTTCCGCTTTAGACGAAATGAGTTGCAATTTAGATATCTTTTTATTCTCTTCCATATAGTTATAATAAGAAGTAACTGTGCGTTAAACAAGAGCAACGCGCTTAACTTCACATAATTCTCGGACTCTTACCACCGCTTCTCCGCGCAAGGGAAAGTGCATGACAAAGACTTTTGCCTCATGAATGGGGTCCTGCCAGCCAAACGTGAAATTTTTTGATCCCGTATATTTTTCATACGTGACTTTGCCTATAAAACATACTACTTTCGGCATTTCTGTTTTGATGATACGAGAGATTTTCTTGCGCCCAAGCAACTCTTCGCCTTTCTTAAGCCTGGAAATATCGCGCGTGGGTCGATTGATAATATTTATGAACCCTAATCTATAGACGGTATTGAACTTCTTTTCATACATTCGCTTTAACGATTCGTCATACCGGAGCTCATCTCTTTTTTCCTGGATAATTCCCGCATCTGAAAGAAGATACCAAAATAACTTATTATTGGAAAATGGCAGTCCTCGATCAAATGATCCGAAATGAGGATTAATGCCCACGAAAAGTATGATCGGTTGTTTGTATCTGTAACGAATCATTTTTTTGGCACGGGATAGAAGAGCTGTCCCTTCTTTATTTTCAAAAATGGTGTTAGTCGGTGTTTTAACGTCGAAGTATTGCTCAAAATATCCCGCACAATCCAGCCTTTTTTAACAAGTGCATCGGCGATAAGTGAACGGTGGCAACGCCATGGCACAGCTTCAGCGCACATGATCGTCGTAACTCTCGCCCCTGCGATTTTCATGAGGGCTTCCAACCCTTCTTTAAATTCTACGGTTGTCATGTAGTCGGCATACCCTCTGAATGAGGCATTGCGCCAGCCGAGGTTTATAGAATCTTTTATTGTGTGACGTAGCCCTCCGAGTTTTTTTAGATGCTTATAGCGTATATGTGCTTGTCGTAAAGACAGCTTAAGATCACTCTCATTAAATTGTGGGTTATAGCGCGATTTGGGTATAGTCCTCACATCGACCACTACTTTAACGCCGTACGTCTGCAACAACCTTATGAATACATCTATTTGCCGCGTAGAATGGCCAATAGTAAAGATTGAAGGTTTTTTCATTTTTACACTTTAGTGTCCCTTACTGTGCAACTGCGGGAAATTCGCAAAGTCTATTTTTATGCATGGTGCTGAATAAGGGAATTACCGTCGTCGAAATGCTTAGCAGCATTACTATCACTACCTCGATCTTTGATCTTTACAATCTTATTCATATTAGCTTTGTTTCCACTTTAATTTATTTCGGATCATAAGCTCTAGTCAAGACTTATTGACGCCTATTTAGTAATTTGCAAGATGGGTGCCACGAGTAGTTAATTATGTCAGATTGTATTAAGCCTTAAGAAAATGAGGACTTTTTGAACAAGAGAACCCTGGAACAGATTGTCACTTCCCTTCATATCTAGAAGGTCCGTTAAATATTGAGTGACCTGCCCCCCTATAATAGGTCCATAAGTTAAGCTAGATTTTTGAGAGAAAACCCTATATAGGAGGCAACTAAGATGGGTAGGAAACGTTATACACCAGAGCAGATAATTCGGTTACTGCGTCAGTCAGAAGTACTTTCCTCACAAGGCAGGAAAGTACCGGAGATATGCAGAGAGATAGGAGTAACAGCAAACACTTATTACCACTGGAGGAAAGAATACGGAGGTATGCAGGTCAATCAGGCAAAATTGCTACGCTATCGTCTATGCCTTCAATGCGCGGCCTAGAAAAAGACAGCTCTTTAACTTAAAATAAAGATCATGAAAAAGCACAGCGTAAAGATAGCGCTGCTCTTTCTTCTTATGCCGCTTGCGGCCCAAGCCCAACTCTATATTGACTACCTTAAAGAACAGGCCACAAAAGGTGACGCTCAGGCGCAGTATGAGCTTGCCTGATATTTCATCTTATTTTCCTACTCCTCCAGAAGCGATCTGAGCATCCAGGCCATCTTTTCGTGTGCTTGCATCAGACCGGTCAGGTAATCGCTCGTTCCCATATCATTATATTTTTCGTCGCACTTCCTGAGGTCGGTTCTCAGATTTCGCACTACGCTTTCGTGATCGGAAAGAAGAGAGCGGATCATATGCTTTGAATCGGTTCCCTTTGTAGTGTCCTCTTCAAGCGTCTTATGCTCTAAAATTTCCTCAAGCGAGCCTAGTGCGTAAGCGCCTATGCTTCGGGCTCTTTCCGCCACATCGTCAATTATCACTTCGAGTTCAGTGTACTGGGCTTCAAAGAATTTATGTAGGTCGTTGAATTGCAGCCCCTTGACGTTCCAGTGATACCCCCTCGTTTTCGTGTAGAGCACATATTCATCAGAGAGCACTGTGTGTAAAATTTCTGCGACTTTTTGACTGTTTTTTTCGTCTATCCCTGTATTTATCATGATTTTAGTTTCTGCCTCCTTTTTAACTTTTTCATTAAATGTAACAGCTTAATAGCTATTATCAAGTGATAGAAATTCTTATTTAAGATGATTTGTTCCGCCGTATGATACTTCCTTGCCATGAAAATTTTCCCCAAAAAAGTTCCTCGTCGCAAGCGATGAAAAAGGCACCAAATCGTACATGAGCTGATTTTACGCTTGCATGCTAATAATACCTATTTTACTATATGCTCATGTTGGAAATTTTTCGCAGGCATGTAGAGACGATCGAGAAAGAGGCCGCAGAAATCAAGCGGGACCTAGAGATTGCACGCATTTCAGCCCTTGTTGATTTATATCTTGAAGCGCAAAATATAAATGATCCGCAAGCCCGCGAGGCCGCGTTGTCCGCGCTCCGACCGTTGTTTGACAGTCCTGCACATGGCGGAAACCGCCCGGCGCCGCGATAACCCGAACTGTAGCAGAAGACAAAGTGATAGATAGCACCACAAATACAGTTCTTCATATATATGGCGGGCTTTTGAAAGCTGGAAAACTAAAAATATTAACACTAGAAGAAAGAAAAGCGGATTGTGAAGAAATTGAAAAAAAATCCGAAGAGATACATGAATACATAAGAAAGATGAAAGACAAACATCCAGGTCCTAAGTGAGCGAATGGAAAGTCGATCTAGCCGATGACTTCTCTACAATAATTAAAAACCGGCTTAATCAAACTTGGTCAAAAATTTTTCAATCAAATTATAACTTGATGAAGCACAAACTCTCGCCAAAGAGGTGTTTCAGTAGAAACACGGCATGAGATTTGTGGAACCTCTGAGAAACACAGGAGCGTGGACACTTTGAATGGGAAACCACTGATTCAAAATGCGTATCGGGGCTTTCTCGCTGCGCGCCTGGAAACCGGATCGTGATGTTGTCCCAAAGCGCGGCTTATGCTTTTTATGTTGCACAAACGGACCTTTTTGCAACATAAAACAGGGGTCTTCTAACACTTGTAATTACACGATACCGGATGTTGCAAAAGTCTGTTGCAAAAATATTGTAGTATTTATAGGCAAAACGCGGATAATAGTATTAACAAAATAGGTTTCTACATAAATAAAAAACTGCCTCTAGAGTCAAGGAAGATGAGTTGTGCCATTTGATAAAGAGAGTTAAAGTCTTGTGACTTTATGTAAGGAAGGATCTGAATACCGAAACTAGATTTTAAGGGAAAACAGTTTGTTTACGCACACCACCTGACAGTGCCGTTCCGGCAGCTTAATGTCGTGCCTGAAAACTCCATGGCCAAAGACCGCAAACCATCAATGGATGACAACTTAATTATTCATGGCGACAATCTGCACGCCTTGAAGGCCTTGCTTCCGAAATATTGACCTTCCCCCCAACAACTAGACCATTGTAAATGAGAGTTCTCCTCTGTAAGAATAAATAGACAGGAGGAGGACATGCGTAAGAGTCGGTACACGGAAGAACAGATCATAAAGGTGCTCAAGGAGCAAGAATCAGGGATTAATGGTTCCGAGCTATGCCGGAAGTACGGGATAAGCGAGCAGACGTTTTACCGCTGGAGGAGCAAATACGGAGGGGTGAGCGTATCAGAAGCCAGGCGGTTAAAAGCCCTTGAGGAAGAGAACCAGCGACTGAAGCAAATCGTTGGGGAGCAGGCACTGGATATACGGGCATTAAAAGCAGCGCTTGAAAAAAAGTACTAAGCCGTACTCGGCTGAGGAAAGCCGTGACATTAATGAAGTCAGAGGGGCTGAGCGAGCGGCGATCATGCAAGTTGATAGGACTCAACAGAGCGACATACAGATACAAGCCCACAGCTAAGGATGATGGGTGTGTTCGCGAGCGTATGAGGATATTGGCCGTACAGCGCCCCCGTTTTGGAGCGCCTAGGCTGACAGTGCTGTTGAGACAGGAGTTTGGTGCAGTGAACCATAAACGAGTAGAGAGGATATAGAGGATATATAGAGAAGAGGGTTTGCAACTTTCCCGTAAGAGAGGGAAAAAGCGAGTGGTAAATAATAGAGCCAACATACTAATAGTTCCCAGTGAACCAAATGAGCGTTGGAGCATGGATTTTATGAGCGATAGTCTTTGTGACGGCAGAAGGTTCAGGTTATTAACCGTTGTGGACGATTTCACCCGGGAGTGTGTTGTCATTGAAGTGGATGCCAGCATTACGGGGGAGCGTGTGATACGCACACTAGAGTGGCTAAAAGAAACAAGAGGGCTTCCGGGAATGCTTGTGATGGACAACGGCCCGGAGTTCACAAGCAGGGCTATGCTCGTGTGGTCCAAACCCGCGGGGGTGAATCTGCATTTTATTGATCCGGGCAGACCGGTGCAGAATGCCTTTATAGAGAGCTTCAATGGAAAGCTCAGGGATGAGTGCTTGAACCAGCACTGGTTTGTGAGCCTTGAGGAAGCTAGAAGAATTATAAAATCATGGCGTATGGACTACAACACTACCCGCCCCCACAGCTCTCTTGGGTATATGACGCCGGAGGCATTCAGGTTGGGCTTTGAACAGAAGCTTGAGAATGATAAAATTAACCGGAAACCCTCATTTGCCGTGGTATAAACTTCGGGAGAAGGTCAGGACATTACCTTAAATAATATTCAATTCTAAACTCGATAATTCGCCGAGGACATACACTGAAAAAATTAACAGTATGCTTTTAAGCGATTCCTTCGGAAACCATAATATAGGACGATGACCAACCGTTTTTTTTCGAATATATTTCAGAAAATTAAATCCCTAAAGTTTGTTATCAGTATTATTTCTAAACACCATCTGTGTAGTAATTTTTCGTTCCTCCTGCATTAACTGCCTCTTCAAGCCGATTTAGTGCATGAACATAAGCAGCAGTTCTCATAGAAATTGATTTTTCTTGTGAAATTTTTAAAACACTCTTTGTTTCTTCCACCATCTTTTGTTTCAGACGACTGTTTACTTCCTCTAATGTCCAGTAGTGTCCTGTACGGTTTTGTATCCACTCGAAATAACTCACTGTTACACCTCCGGCATTAGCTAATATATCCGGAATGACATGTATCCCGTTATCCTCGAGGATTTCATCAGCATCGGAGGCGATCGGTCCATTTGCCACTTCAAATACGTGTCTTGCTTTTACAGCACTGGCATTGACTTCAGTGATCTGATTCTCTAAAGCCGCCGGAATGAGTATATCCACATCTAACGTCAGTAATTCTTCGTTATTTAGCGTTTCGTGCTCAAGGATATTGCAAACAGAGCCTTCACAGTAAACTGACTTAAGATCACGAGTTGTGTCTTTATATTGCTTAACGCTAGGAATATCCAACCCATTCCTTGAATATATAGCACCTTTAGAATCACTAACTGCGACAATTTTGTAACCTACTTTAAACAATAATTCTGCTAAAATTGAGCCGGCATTTCCAAATCCTTGGATTGCAACTGTTAATGATTTACTTTTGCGGTTCAGTTCCTCCATTAAGGTTTGTATGACAAAGGATGCACCCATCGCCGTAGCCGTATCTCGTCCAAGACTCCCTCCCATACTCAAAGGTTTTCCGGTAATAACTGCTGGAATAATTTTTCTGTGGATAATGCTGTATTGATCCATCATCCAGCCCATGATCATTTGATTTGTGTAAACATCCGGTGCTGGTATATCTATATCCGGACCTATAAAATCAGCCATTGCGTTTATATATCCGCGGCTTAGCCTTTCCAGCTCAAATTTTGAAATGCTCTTCGGATCTACTGTAATACCGCCTTTTCCTCCACCAAAAGGTAGGTTTAAGACAGCGCACTTAAAGGTCATTAAATAAGCGAGTAATTCAACTTCTTCAATCGAAACATAAGGGTGATACCTGATCCCCCCTTTTGCAGGTCCTCTGATATTATTGTAAATTACTCGGTAACCCTGAAAATTTTTCAAATCCCCATTATCCATACGCACTGGGATAGAGACCTTTAAGCTTGCTTTCGGATATTTCAAGCGTTCTACAGTATCATAAGAAATTGTAGTGTGTTTTAAAGCTTCTATAAGTCTTTTAAACTTTGCAGCCATCATACCTCCCAATATTTAAATTGATAAATGATTCAAACTTGAACCTGAGCATTTATGAGCCTATTTATTACCTTAGTTTTAACAAATCGAATTTTAGCTTGCCTTTGAGTTCAAGCTATACTCTTCAAATCATAGTCAATGCATTACACTCCGGACAGCAACTGTGATGATTTTCGACTTCTCCGCATTTTTATGATATGATTCCCAATACATATAGTTAATTTGGGTTTCTACCGCATCACTATAAACGATTTTTGTCGTTAATTATTCCATTCATGGAAATAGTCAGAAATCTTATCTCGAACGAATAGTCTTGCCCTGTGCAATCTTGACTTCGTAGCGCCTATTGACATACCCAGGATTTTAGAGGTCTCATGAATGGACAGCTGTTCAATGTCTCTCAAGTGAAATACTATTCTGTATTTCCCGGGCAGTTCGTTTATTGCTTTTTCAATTAGATCCATGGCTTCTTTCTTATGAAGAATTAAATAAGGGCTGCTGCTCCATTCTTTTGATTTAACCTTACCACCGAGTGATCCGTTAATGTCATAAGGGGCGTAATTTTCAAGGCTTATATCGGTAATGTATTTCCTCTCAGCGCGTAGATGTCCGTAGCTCGCATTCGCAGCTATACGAAAAAGCCAGGTTGAAAATTTAGAATCAGCTCTGAAAGTATTAATTTTACTCGCTAGAATAAGAAATACCTCCTGAATTACCTCTTCCGATTTATGATGATCACGAGTGATCCTAATTGCAGTTGCATAAATTTTTTCGGAATACCGTTTGAAGATTTCTTCGAAGAAACTTTCATTGTAGTCAGCTTGGTAAAATTGTACTAGCTTCTCGTCAATTAAATCTGAAATATTATTATTCTCTTGTCAAACCCCCGGAGATCGGTCCACCTTTTAAGTTAGATTTGTGAAAATGAATAGTTCTTACAGAAGTTCATCAATGTTTCATTTTTTGAATGTACTATTGTGAAGATATGATCCAATTTATTGCTTTAATCTACCATAAGCATACGTATTAGATGTCAATTCTCTTAATTTATCCAATCCAATACGATGACAAAAATCACCAAACCTTTCGTTTTCTTTTTTGTTTTCTCGATATATTTCAATCAACTCTGCTATTCTGTCTGCTAGAACATCTTCGTTCACAAGCTCATTATAGAGTTTATTTAATCTGGTTCCCAGGTGATTTCCCCCCAAATAAATATTGTGCTTGCCGGGAGATGTGCCCATAATTCCGATTTCGGCTACCGGAGGCCGTGAGCAGGCGTTTGGACATCCGCTCATGCGAATTGTTATAGCCTCATTGCCATAACCTCTTTGCTCCAGCTCATCTATGAGATATGGAAGAAATCGTTCGGATTCCGCAAGGGCAAGCCCGCAAGTTGGCAAGGCAGGGCAAGCCATCGAGTTTAGTCTGAGCACCGAATATTCTTTTTCAGTTTTTATTCCGTATTTTGCAAATTCGGATTTTACCTCTTCTATCCGATCTTCAGGTATGTCTGTTAGAATTATGTCCTGAATAGGGGTAAGCCGTATTCCCGGCCTGTACTTTTTTACAATTTCTAACAGGCCGGTTTTCATTTGTGATGCGTCCGTGTCTTTTATTCTTCCATTCTCAACAAAGATTCCAAAATACCAGAGCCCTTGTGTGTTCTGTTCATGCCATCCCAAGTGATTTTGTATCCCTTTGATTTCAATATCTCTTGGTTTTTTAAGTTTGTATCCTAACCTCTTTTCCAAATCTTCTCTGATTCTATTTACTCCCCATTCCTCTACAACATACTTAAATCTGGCTTGTTTCCTGTCATATCTATTGCCATTGTCTCTTTGAAATTCGACGATCTTTGTTACGACATCAATTAGTTTTTCCGGGGGAACAAATGCGAGTGGATCTGATAAGCGGGGAAATGTATGCTTTTGCCTGTGATGACTTCCCAAACCACCTCCAATGAGAATGTTGAAACCTTCAAGCTTGTCGGTCAGTTTCGGGATTATCCCTATGTCGTGTGTATGAATATCTAATGAATTATCGTCGGGTGATGCGATACCTATTTTGAACTTTCTGGGCAAATATGTGTTTCCGTAAATAGTTTCAGTCTCAGATTTATCTAGGTTTAATTTTTCACCGTCGAGCCAAACATCAAAATACGAGCCTGTTTTATAGGAAAGATGGTCAGATATTTTTTTCGCCCAAGCCTGAGCATCAAATATTGATCCCTTCATTATGTTAGATACAGGACTGGCAACGGTGTTTCTGTTGACATCGCCGCAGGCTCCGTTTGTGCGAACAAGTTCACTGTTCAAATGCTGTATGGCTGCTTTAAGGTTTTGTTTACCGACACCATGAAACTGAATATCTTCTCTTGTTGTTATTCTGAGCGTGCCGTCAGCATAATGGTCTGTAACTTCATTAAGTACTTCCCATTGCTCCGGGGTGATCTCTCCACCGCCCGGGTTTTTAGTTCTTATCATGAAAATATACTTTTTGCCCTTTCCTTCTTTTTTCAGCTGCTGCCTTACGTCTCTGTCGTCTTGTTGATAAATTCCGTGGAATTTAAGTAACTCGTACCCTTCGTTTGAGAATTGATCTGAGTCACGCTCAAGCTCACTTGTAATTGTTCCTCTCAAACCGTTGCTCTGCTCTTTAATTATCTCCACTTTCGATTTTTTTAAATCTTTGGACATGATCTCAGGCTACCTCACATACATCTATTTTGCTTCTTTCCATATAATTCTATAGAATCGTAAAGAATGACACCAGTTGATAAGGCCACTCGGACTCTATAAATAGTAATTGCAGATAGTTAGCTGATTACTTCAGATTCAAGTTATGTACCTAGGCTTTACTTCTCTAGAGATGTTTATTAAATGGCTTCAATGTACATTCCGAAATTAAAAGGCAGGAGTAAATAGGAAAATGGCACGCAGTAGTCCTAGTTTTGTGACGCTCATCAAAGCCATACTAAACATCCGTCTTGTCTTATCAACATAAACCACTAAACTAATTGTTTTTTTTCGTAAAAGAATTAGAGTATTCTCCAGAAATTCTCTTATACTCTTCTTCAAGCAAATCTGAAGTTTTTGAATCTATTATTGGTATATCCACAAAATCACACTTATACCAACGTATATTGTCTTTAATGTCTTTGTCTTTGCGAAAATAAACATCTCCTCTTTCATCTATAAAGGTCCTCTTAGTCTTCCAATTTTGTAATTTCATGTTATCTGATACAATTCACTCCGTCTTTATATCATAATACCGTTAGCAATATAGCATACCAAAACAGGTGGCATTACTCACAGTTATTACGCATAAATAAGTCCGTATACATAAACGCTAAAAATGCGCCTTCTGGCAGCCGCGAACATTTCACATGACCACTTTTTATGATGAGCTGCGGAGTACGTCCGTTATAGAGAGGCCCCGCATGCCATCATCGTTAAAAATTTGTATCGAATCTAAATCTAGCATAAAAGTAGTAGACTCATTGTACAGGCAATTGAAATTTATTCTGCCCATCGAAAGTGGGCTGAGAATTTCTACAGTGGGCATGAATAAACAATATGCTTTACATACATTAGTTTGCTTAAGTTTCCTTATCGGACATTGCTCATGCCTGCCATAAATCTCGGTCACATTTTTGCTACAGAGATTTGCAACACTCCTGTTGCAATGTTTTCAGGCAGTTATGAACGCTACAAAAACCGTTGTATAAACGTTCGTTTTTGGAACATCGCAAAGTCAATTTGAGTACAGTTAAACATGTAGTTGAAACTAGTGCAGATCAGTTCTTCTATCTCAGCAGAAGTTGGACAAGCCGTAAAAAGACATATTACATAAATTAAAAAGACCAGACCGAAAATAGAAACGAGTCAGTCTGGGTTTTTCTGAGCGGACCTTTTGATATGACGAGGTTTCTTCTTTTTAGGTCCACTTTTAAACAGAATTCTCTCTTTACTATAATCGGTTTAAGCAAGTTGTTAATTCCACCGCTTTTAATATCATATTGCTTACTTTAACCGCTATATGTAGACTATATATAGCAAACGGAGATTATACGGACCCCGCTGGCCGATGCCACTCGTCTATCCCTAGAAACGTTGAGATGGTCTCCATAGGAGAGGTGAGAGGAAATGGCTAACGATAAAGAAGATAAAGAAAAGAAAAAAAATAAACACCATCATGAAAAGAAGATTGAAGCGAAGAATAAAGAAAAGCGAGAGCTTGATCTATGGGATGAGATAGTCGATCAAACATTCCCGGCAAGCGATGCTATAGCTTTGTATTAATTACGACAAGGCGATCCCGATTAAAAAATGCGGCGGCAAATTAAATTGCTCTGATTTATACGTCCTCATCCATTATTCAACCTCACTCAGCTTGAATCTGGCCCTCTTTACACCCCCTCGCCAAGCGATCTCCCTTTAAGTGAGCGTACTCCATCGTAGTATTGATATTTTTATGTCTGAGCAACCTCCTTACGGTCCTTAAATCAACTCCCACATAATAAGGTGGCACGCATCTAAAGTCTATCGCTTTTGAGTCCCTGATAAAACATGGAATGGCGAAAACCTAAGCTATGATTACCTAGAACGGTTCAATCCACTTGCTGAAATGAATGAAAGTATCGTTAGGAGTTTACGAAAAGATTCGAACACCCGACCTGAGGACCTTAGTCCGTTTCGGGCAAATAATGTAAGTAACGGCCTTCATTGAAAATTGGCTAAAGATACTGAATTATAAGGATAATAATTTTGTGCTGAGAGTTACATATGATTCATAAAAAACTGATAATTTCGGATTGTTCTTAAAAAATACTTGGAACTAAAAACCGGATTATTTCATAAAAGAGAGTAACAAAGGTACTTTTCCAACCATCAGACACCGGACCTAATGACCATATTCGACAGCAAGCTGTAACTACCTGAGAACATTGCTCTATTTATATGCTGATATTGTTCAATACTATGAATCTCTAGTAATATCAACATGTTATAATGAAACTGAGTCTTAGAAAATAGTTAGAAAGCTGAGTAGAGTGACTATAGAAGTACTCACCGAGAAAACCTTATAACTGACTGGAATAAAACAAGAAATACGTGGCGGAGGGCGAGGGATTCGAACCTCCAAGTCCGTAAGGACGCCGGTTTTCAATGCCCATTTTGGGGCTATTTGCAAGTGCCTCAAATCACTCAATAATTTTCCTATCTCTCTGTATTCATTCAATAATCTGGGTTGCATATAGTGAGATCTAGAGACATGAAATAACATCAAAACACATGTAGAACTTAGAAAATGCTTAGAAAGAAACTTGATTCAGATTTAAAGAGTTAGGTTGTAGAGGACTAATTTTCCAGCAAAAGAATTTCTATGGATATACAAAATATATGTTCAATATAATATTCTAAAAATTTTTGCTACAAAAAACCATATACGGTTTCCAATATAAATGGTATTTAGTACTGTTACAATTGTTGAATCGCTAAGTATTATTTGATGCACTGCATGTTAAATCTTTAACTTTGGCTCCAAAGTACATATATCGATGGCTTTATGGTTATTTCCATTGCTCCCGCTCCTTGTATCTTATTCCACAAATTTTACTAGCTTAATTCTACTAAGTTCTTAATGGGGAGCGGTATTCTTGCCCATCTATCTATTATAGGGAGGCAGGTCATATCCACAATACACTAACCGGAAGGCCAGCTTTAAATGTTTGAACAGTTCAACGCGTTTTGTATAATCTTTCTTATCATTGCTAGTCTGCTTTCTTTATACTGTTTACAAAATAATAAATCAAAGAGGAGACTTCCTAAATGGATATTATAACTATGGAAAAATTGAAGGTCTTTTTTACTAGACATGCTGACTGGTGCGTCTCGCTGTATATGCCTACCCACCGGGCAGGCCGAGAAACCGAACAGGACCCGATTCGCTTTAAGAATTTACTTGGAGAGATAAAGGAACGCTTGCTGGCAAAAGGCTTGCGCTCATCTGATGTGCGGGAGGTACTGAAACCGGCACAGAGTCTTTTACGTTACACCGGCTTCTGGCAGCACCAGAGCGACGGTTTAGCGGTGTTTGTTACTTCAGAAGAATTTCATTACTATCGTCTTCCTCTTCACTTTGAAGAATTGGTGGTGATTTCAAAACGTTTTCATCTCAAACCTCTATTTCCCTACTTCACCAGCGACGGCCGCTTTTACATCTTGGCACTTAGCCAGAACCAGGTCAGGCTGCTGGAGTGCACACAGCACACAGTGGATGAGGTAGAAATAGAAAGTATGCCCAAGAGCCTGGCCGAGGCGTTTCAATACGAGCGTTTCGAAAAACAATTACAGTTCCATACTGGCACACCATCGGGAACGGGAATCCGCAGGGCTATGTTTCATGGTCATGATATCAGTGACGAAGTTAAAGGCAAGATTCTGCGTTGGTTTCAAATGGTTGATGAGGCATTAACCGGCATGTTATCAGGCCAGCAATCGCCTATCGTGCTTGCAGGCGTCGAGTATCTCTTCCCGATTTACAACGAGGCAAACACATATCATCATCTTTTGGAGCAGGGAATTCCAGGCAATCCAGAGGAACTGAAGCCCGAGGAATTACACGACCGTGCTTGGACGCTAGTAAGGCCCATTTTCACAGAGAAACAGGAAAAAGCGGCCGCGCAGTACAGTCAATTAGCGGGCACAGGACAAACTACATCCGATGTTAATGAGGCTGTTATTGCAGCGCAACGCGGGCGGGTGGATATCTTGTTTGTTGCTGTCGGCGTTCAGTTATGGGGTACTTTTGATCCTGACACAAACACGGTTCACGTGCACGAGCACGCTGAACCCGGTGACGAGGACCTCCTCAACCTGGTTGCCATCCAGTCCATGTTGAACGGAGGAGCTGTCTATGCCGTTGAGCCGGAGCAGATACCGGGGCATGCCCCCTTAGCAGCGGTGTTCCGCTATTGAGATTAAGTGCAGGAATGGTCGAAGAGAAAAACTAAGGACGATTGGACGGGGAGTAATTATATTGAAGATCAATTGTGACAACTGGGGTTGGATGATAGACATTGATATATAGTTTGCCTATCTATGTATATTAGCAACATTATGTTCACAAAACATAGGGTGTACTTCTGATCTGAAACGATAATTATCGCTCTCTCCGTTTTCGTGTTTTCCTTTATTACCCCTATTTTATTAAAGCGTATAAATAGATTAACGGGGTGGGCAATCGAGATTTACGTTTTCGGGTTGATGCTCTACTTCGGAAGCTATATCGGCGTAGTCTCATCCAACCAGGTGTTCAACGTACGGTACAGCTGGGTTCCATATTTGAACATTGATTTTTCGTTTTTACTCGATGGGTTAAGTCTCTTACTCTCGCTCGTCATCACGGTGGGCCTCACCCCAACCTAGGGCCAAAGATAATGAGAAAATCCTAACTTAAAAGATGGACCGGTTTCAGGGGGCTCGACAGTGTCGCAGGAAGACTTGGAAAAAATGGGGATTTTACTTCCACGTGAAGAATGGGGCCGTTATCAACTTGCTACGGCAGTAAATAAACCTTATTGGCAGTAATTGGAAATTTAACGGTATTATCTGTGATGTTTATCTATTTCGGGAACGGGAAAAGCCTCACATGGGTTGGCACGGGATTATTTTTGATAATGCTTTTATTGTTTACACGGCTCTCAATAAGGGCTGTCAACAATCAAGTGAACTTTTTCGAGGAAAGTGCAAATGAAGAACTTACTTGAGAAGATTATAGCCCAAATGCTAAGATTCGTATTCTGTTTAGGAGATTTTTATAAGTTTTCGATATTATTGAGGTTAATGTAACTTATCTTTTATAAAGAATTTTTATCTATTCCATACGGCCTATTCATTCAGTATGGAGGGAACAATTATGAATGATTCTTAACTATTTTTTTATAGGTGCAGGTACAACTTAGTAACCTCATATTCGTCTTCATCAATTTTTCGACCTAAACCAGCATGAATCTAAGTAGGCCATGAATAAATATCGCCAATTTTTGTCGTAGTCAGCCTTGTTTCAAACTGAAGCCACTGAAAATTAAATAGTTACAAAAGACACCGTATGTTTTGGCGACCGATTGGTTTTGTTTGCCGCAGTTTTATCTAGATGAATCGCAATGTTGTTTTAGCCAGGAAGACTAATTGCTCACTTGTTTACAATTGTCACTAGTTCTAAATCATAATTGCGGGCAATCATTTCACGATAATCAAATACGAATTTCTCAACTGTCCTCTTTCGTATTACTGTTCCTTACGGCGGCCGGTCCATCCGCGCCAGCCTAGATAAACGGCACCGAGTACGGCGAGCACCATGAGGGGACCAGTGAATATCATGAACAGGGTCCAGTTGCGGGTCGTCCTAGCATCCCTAAGACTCTCCGCTTCGTCGCGAATCCTCGCCAGGTGACCCAGCACGTCCGCGTAACCGTACCACCAGGCATAGTCAGGGCTCATATGGAAAGCGCCTTTATATGATTTGAGGTTGGAGAAAAAGAACATATCGAAATATTCACGTTCAATCGCCGATACGTTGAAGTAGAGTCCGGCAGGCCAGTGCTGCGCAAATCCCCCCGGTATCTCGATGGCCGTAAACCTGGGTCCTTGGAGAAGCCCCGCTGCCATCTGTCCGTGGCTTGGCGTAATCAGTCCGTCCTGGTATAGCCCCGCAAGTATATCCCTCGCCTCTACCACTAGTGCGTCACCAGAGAGCTTATGAGCGTCAGCGGATTCGAGATAGTACCTGGCTTTGTCTTCCGAGTGGCAGGTTAGGCAAACCATAATCATTTCCTTTCGCTTCGCCTGGTTTTCCGGCTCAAGCGTTATGTCCTCGAGCTCCCCTGTTGCCGCCTGTGTGCCCATGCCCCATATTATTTTCCTCGTCATGTTGTGACTCGAATACCTGTTTCCGTTTTCGTCCACATAGAGCATGTGGCAGTAGGAGCACGTGGGCGTATCGTACTCGGCCTCAGTGAGAGGTTTCGACCAGTCCCATGCATCCCCGCGAGCTACGTAAATGGAGCCGTGCTTCGAACTCATATAGGCTTCGTAGTTGGGATGGTCGGGACCCATGTGACATGTATAGCATGCCTCAGGCTTACGGGCCTCTTCGAGATTGAATGAGTGGCGCGTGTGGCATGCGATGCAGCCGTTCCTGTAATCGAGGCTGCTTGTGTCTATGTACTTCATCTGCTCCTCACTCCAGTACTTTGCGTCAGTGGCTCCTGCTTGCGCGTGGCAGGGGTCACACCCCATCTGCATGACTTTTCTCGGCATCTGCTTATAATTTGGCACTCCGATGTTGCGCTCCCAGTTGATTCCCAGATCGCCGGGTCCGGGGCCGTAGGAGTGGCCTGCGTCGACGACATGCTCTTTATAAATCACGGGATGGCAGGTAGCGCACATGGTTTCTGGGACTCGTCCCTTGGAAGCCATAATAGTATCGTGGTTAGTGCCGTGGCAGTTAGCGCATGTGAGCTGTGGGAGAGGGAATGTAACCCGGGTGTTTTGGACTCCTTCCATACCCATGGCGCTCGCCTCGAACTGACTCACAAGCTCGGGGTGGAGAGTTCTGTGACAATCGGCGCAGGTATTGGGGCTTAGCTCTCCATGAGGGATGTCCTCCTGTAGCCTTTCAGGCGGAGGCGGGACATCTTTGATGTATGCGTAAATTTCGCGTGCTTCTTCGTTACTTACGACTTCGCCGGGGAATGCTGGCATGATGTCTCTCGGATGCCGGATCTGGTTTAAGAAGGCCTCGAACGGAAGCGCTGTGTGGGCCAAGGCAGGCCCTACGCCGCCGCGGCCGCTTATTCCGTGGCACCCCATGCAGCCTTTGGAGATGAAAAGCCGGCTGCCGTCGATATTATCTTCACTAGCTCGGGAAGAAGCGGTAAGCAAAATTGCGAACAGGAGAAGAGAAAGCAGGACGATTAGTTTTATAATAGCCCCCTTTTCTGAATATTTCTCCTATCATATCAAAATTTTTTATAATTTTAAAGATGATATATGGTGGAAAGTGTCGGGGTGAGTGAAATGCAATACAAATCGAGATGGTGTTCTATTCGAGCTTATGAAATATCGGCTTTCAGGGAGGATTCGAACCGGACCGACCTGAGGACATATGTCCACTGGTTTTATCGAAATGAAAATATGAGTCCAAGTTCTGTTCACGTAATCAGTTGTTACAAAACAAAATATTTTTTGCTAATCAATTTAGAAATGTGAAAAAAGTTCAAATTTCTTCGATTCATTCTTTGAGTATTCTTTGAAGATAAGGCTTCCCTGAAAAGAAAAGGGGTCCAAAATTGGGCTACAACTCACTGTGATTATTGAGAAAATTTACGCGCCCGGAGGGATTCGAACCCCCGACCTACGGATTAGAAGTCCGAATTGAAGGATTTTCATAACTTGCTGGAACCGCTGATATTATTGTAAGTTGCTTAAAATAAACGATTTCTATTGATTCCATATGGTCTATTAATTCTGCGGGGAAGCAAGAATTATGGTTGATTCTTTGAATATTCTTTGAAAGAAGGGGTTAACTTTTTTACTGCTACTCTTATCTAAATCTCGATTTAACATGAAACTATGAAAGATGTAATGCATCCTAACCATACTTTCAACCTTATATATAAAATTTTTACTGCTCCCCTTTTGTCAAGCCCGGATTAAGTTGAAGAATGCGAATGCTTTCAATCCATTTTTATGACCACATGAACGAGGAATTTTCTGTCAGAAAGCTAACTAAAAATGTGTCCCGCTATTGTCGCGCTCATATGCCAATGTTCCCTCCTTTATTGCTACCCTCGTTTTTTCGAATTTCTTCCAGGAACCGTTAGGGAGGGAAATTGCTTAATCGAGCAAAAAATTTAGCCGTGCATCGGCTTTTGATGCGGTGATTTCCAGGATTTCAGCTTTCACCACATTTTCAGCCACAAACGGATCATTATTGACTCTGCTCTCCAGATCCGCCATTGAAGTATTGTGTGCCACAATCCCACCGCCCAAATTTAGTAGTAGACTACCGACCAACAAAAACACGCCGTCATCAAAACCGCGCTTGATCCATTCTTTGTGGCCTTCCATGAATTGGCTAGCCTTGCCCTTGTTGTCTGAAAACTTGAGAAGTACGATAAACATCGGATTTGTTCTCCTAGTGAGGAAAGTTTTAATAGTTGCGTCGGATGGGAATCGCCAGTGGCCGGATTGGCGAGCCGGTTGCGCCACGCAGTTTCAGCGAGGAGGCTATGAACACGAATTCATACACCTGATCTTTCGCCAGCTCTTCCAGCCACAGGATTTCGAGCAATGAAACCCCCTGCTCTGCTAGAAGATAGGTGTGCACGGGAGCGAAATTCGCAGGGTCATTGGATGGAAAGCTCTCTACGCCAAAGTTATCCGCGCCGAGTAGCATCGCCTTCTGCTCTTCGACCAACCATCGAGCCGCTTCTAGGCCCAGGCCAGCCTGATCCGCAAGGCGGTAGCTGGACGCGTCAGGCCACAGGATCATGAGTCCGGTTCGTATCAAGACCACATCGCCAGGCCGAATTTTCGTGCGCTGTTGTTTCAGCGCCTCTTGCAAGTCCGCCACTGTGATAGAATAGGACGCCGGCAGGTGCACCATGTTCTTGGACTTCGCCACATCGATGAGCACCCCCCTGGCCACGATGGGTGGATACTTATCGGCGCCTGATTTGGTCCATCCGCGAACGCCAAGTGCGTCGTCGGCACTGACCTGATTCCAGATCTTTCCGTGAAGCCCGAAGTGATTGAGCATATCAATGTGGGTGCCTATATGGGTAGACATGGAAATGCCATCACCCGAGTGGGACACCTGTTCTTTGGTGCTGCCACGTGCGGGTGTATGCGTCATCCAGATCTGATAAGCCGGATCGCCGAAGTGATCACAGCAGGTTGGCATTCCTACGAACAAATCCACCCCAAGATCGTAAATCTTACCACTAGTGACCTGCTTAAGAACATCTAGCCTGGACGTATCGGTCATCATGTTGAGTGCTCCGATTTCATCAGCGGGACCCCATGGGCTCAATGTTGCCACATTCTCGCCGATTTGCGCGTAAGCACTCACGCTCCCAATAATGAGAACCGCGAAAGCGCAAATTTTTGCTGTATTTGCCAATAGTTGCTTCACTTGAAAATCTCCTAACATAAATTTTGAATTTGATATTTTGAATTTTGACCTATGATTTCTGTAACATTATCTGTACCGATAATGTGATTCTTATGAATTATTTTTTCGTTTGTTATAAGCATTCTTGCTGTTTGATGTCTTATGTTCTCTTCAGTTTCCTTTAATTAATGCTGGCAATTTGTTTATTACATTCATTAGAAACGAAGTGGTGACTATCAAATAACTTCCCATGCAGAATAACGCTGTGAGCCAGATACTTATTTGCCATGACAATATGATGCTCGCTCTGGTCAATTAATCCCTGAATATCGACACTCTTACGTTCATGATTGCCAAGAACGATGCCCATTGCGATATGAATATGATTAGCACTTTGTATAAATGACTCTATAGATTTAAGAAAAGCATCATGAGGTTCTTTCATTTCCTCGGGGATATACATAGATTCGAGTTCATGTTTCATCCCGTCGAGTGACTCGACCAAATTCTCCGACGCCTGGAAGATATTACTATAATTCTCTATAAGCAGGATGTTTCCAAACTCATCACTTATCTCTCGCAAGTACCTATATTTAATGATTATCTCACACCTATATTGCTGAAAACTGCCAGTGCTCTCTTGTAATTTGGATTCAGCTCCACATGCGATAAACGGAATCAACACAACAACTAGCAGCAATTTTTTTAGCGTTTTAGGCATTTCAAAATCTCCCTATGACATACTGAAAATGTTTATTCAGATGTGGGGAATCGTTCAAAACTTCTTGATCTGTATCTACTCTAAACTGACTTGTATCATAGGACGCCCCGTTCATGTTTCAGGACAGGATTTAAGTGCACTCTGCTATTTAGACGCAATTTAACTTCCAGCACTTCAGAAACAATATTGTCTTTGCCATGATCACACACTGCGCTCAAGCTAATTCTTTGAGATTCTATCCCTTGATTTACAAGAAAGGATCTTACAGCCTCAGCCCTTTTCATCCCTAAATTGAAATTAAAGCTGTATTCACCGCTGTTACAGAAGCCCACTACTTCAACACTGTAATCAGGGTTCGTAATAAGGGTCTGGGCATTCTCTCTTAATACAGGTTTTGCGTCTTCTCTTATTACAAATTCTCCTTCGTTAAAGAATATATCTCGTAGTGGTACTCCAGTTTGATTTTGAGCAAAGGATTGGAATGAAAAAACCATAACCAGGAAAAATATATAAAAGGCACTTATAAATTTCATTACATTCACTACCTCTCTAAATTTCCGCACATCCTCCACAAATATAGATTCCATTAGCGTCTCAATGGATGCTTTTAATTATTAAGGCATCTAATGTTCTTGATTCGTTTTGTAAATGCATCTCGATTAGGGTGCTTTTCTTGTGTTGTGACTCACTTGATTTATAGACTTGCCAAACAACCAGATAGCAGCGCCGAGCAAAACAATATCCTTAATCAGGAATTGTCCGGGCAAGGCAGATAAAGCAGGAAATCCTCCCAGACTATGCTCCCAACCTGGTGTCGAAAATAGGAAAGTCAAAGTTGTAGTAAACATTCCGACAGCCAATGCACTTCCGATGAGCGTCAATTTCACTGAGAGAAATCGCGCTGCAATCAACAACGCAATGCAGATTTCAATTGTCCCCAGCAAATATGAAAATCCCTGTACACTTAATAATCCATATACCCAGCCAAGCAACGGACTGTTTACCACCAAGGGTTGGATGGCATGAGCTTCATAGGCAGTAAACTTCATGGCCCCGATCCAAGCAATAACCAGTGCTAGCCCGTATTGGATCATGAAGAATCCTATATTTTGTATTGTATCGCTTATTCGTAATCCACTTGCAAGCTTAGACACACCAACCATCTCATTCGCATTGTGCTGTGATTGTCCTTGAATTAACACTCCGGTTTTTCTCACCTGTTGCCTCCCATTTAGTTTAGAGTTTCTACAGCAATTTGATTCCTGTTGACTTTCAATGGGTTCTTATGATTTGAGAACTGAGATGAAACTGGTATCAAAAATTGCGGAATATTGAAGTATGTGAAAGTAATACATGAAGAGCAAATTTAGCTACAAAGCATGCATATATTAACTCAGAATTTTTATGAGGAAATTATTCTTTTGACCAATATACAATTCATAAGGGCTGGTGTCGGTATGTCACCATCACAACGTTCTAGATGCCTAGGCAATGTAAAAATTTGTATATGAAATAAACATCTACGTCTACATTTGGTGCTAGAAGTTTCCATTTGGGGCTCCCTTAAGGCTTTGATTATCCAGTGTGAGGTCCGCCACTGCTCTCTTTAGTCTTGAGTTCTCTCGTTCGAGATTCTTTAATCTCCTTGCATAGTCTACTCCCATCGCTCCGTATTCCTTACGTCAACGGTAATTTCTATTCTCTGTTATGCCTATCTCTCTGCATATCTTTGACACACTTCTGCCCTGAGCGGAGAGCACTTCAGCCTGACACAAGTGTCTTATTAATTGTTCCGACGTGTAACGGTTACTACCCATGCTCCCGACCTCCTATGCATAAAGTTTTCTATCCAAAACCTAACTTATTACATTGTCCAATTATAAGGGATTAGCTCACAAGGAAGGTCTATTTATTCAGCTATGTAGTAGTACCATACTCATCATTCTGATAACGCTTACAGCCTTCCTCAAACTCTGTCCTGGGCGGTAACTTGGGTTCTACACCCATTTTAACGTCAAATATATCAGCCAGTTTTAAAAATAGCTCTGGGTAGTACCAACAGCGATCATGCCCCTGTTTGTCTACCCATTCCTGAATTATTTGCTTCGCTTCTTCGCAGCTCTTACATTTAGGATTCATAGTTTAACTCCAGATTATTATTTTAGTCTAATCACATAGAAAATGTATTTACCAAACTTGATTAAAAAAAGTCTATACGAGTGCAAGCATAATGCTAGAATTTGCTCTTCCCGTTAGAATTTAACTTTTTTACCAGTAGAGAAACTACTATACCTCGGGTCGATATACGATCTATTTCGATAAAGCCTAGCTGGTGATGGAATGCCTGAGACTCAACATTAAATGGTTCGTAATTTACTTCACATACAAGGGTTGTTATGTTAATTTGCCTCGAAAGTTCTTCCAGATCACTGTACAATCTTTTACCAAGTCCTTTATAACGAAATGGCTTGCTTATTGCCACCTGGTCAATATAGAGAAAGTTTCCCGTAATATGCTTTTGGAACCAAAGAAACTCTTCTCCGTAATATGCTGCCTCACGAGTTAAGGCGCAAACATATCCCACTGTTTCCTCATTGACTTCAATCACGCGAAAAATTGCACTTTCAGCCACTAACAAATCGTAATACTTGCTATCCATCTCAGACACGCCTTTAAGGGCGCTTCGATTGATATTAAAGATAGAATCCCTGTCATCGGACATAGCATCTCTAATTGTTGTTTGCATTGATCGTTATGTGTTCAGTCCAGTTAAAAATTGCCTTTCAGTTTGCGGAATCTTCTCCGGCCAAGTTCGGCGTGTCATATTGTATGGTCCTACATATATGTGGAATATCATTATATGGTTTATCGCCACGGTTCTGGGGTTAAAGTATAAAACACTATGTTGTATCACATTACTGTTTTACGATTCGTATCCCCGCTCTCATAGATGGATGGTAACGGCAGAAATAACTTTTGTGCATATCCTCTTGGATAACTATCTGCCATCGTCCTTCCGCCTCAATCAGGCCAGAATCCCAACTTTCATCATCCGCTGTGACAGTGTGTGGAATAAAATCGTAGTTTATCCATATGATTGTATCGCCGGGGGCCACCGCCAGCTCCTTGGGAGTAAATTCAAGATTGCGTATCTTGACTATATGCTCCTTACTTGTGGAGTCATCGGCCTTAATAGTGTTCAATGAACTACATGCAAGGACTGCGGCTGCTATAATGACGGCCGCAGTCCTAAATGATGTTATTAGCAATCCCACTAGGAATTATTCCTTCAAAGAATTAACCATGTTCTGTGCGTGCTGCTCATGACTCTTGAAGATCACGAGTGCTTGTTCGAACAGCGCTTTCATTTCAGGGTTTTGAATGTTAGGTATGAAGGTGCTTCCTACTAAAGCATTAACAGCCTGATGGTAGGCGAGCTCGTTTTCTGCGTAGCGTTTGTCGAATGCCACTCCACTCAAGCCGCTCATTTCCTCAACGAGCTTATCGGCCTGCTGATTAAGCTGCTGGCTCAAGAAGTTATCCTGCGGCAGAGCGTTGAGCTTCTCAAGAAGAGCCAGGGCTTGTTCGTTAACCTTTGTGTGATCCCGAATCATGGTTTCGGCGAATTCAATCACCTCGGGATTTTTGGACTTTGCAAGAGCTAGATGCGCATAGCGAATATCAATCGAATCTGCCGTATATGCAACATGTGCTATCTCCAAATCATTAAGGTCCGCAGGAGATGGTGCCTTTTCTGCCTTAACTATGGAAGCTGAAAATGCCGCAAAGAGTAACGTTACAGCCAACAAAGCTACGATTACTGACCTTGGGATAATTGTATTTCTCTTCATAGTATTTACCTCCTCACTTCATTTGTTTTACTTACTTCTTAATATTTATAGATGTAATGTACTACGTTAAAGATGCATTTTACTTCACTAACATAAACTGATATTGGAAGAATTTGCATCATTATGAATTTTTTAAAGCGTGTTGAGTACGTGCATGAATAAAAGTTAGTAAATATCAAAATGGTCAGAAGAGAGAGTATTTATAAAGTAGCAACGCTTAGGATTAAACATACGATTATATTTAAAATAAAAGTAATATAAGTTTTCAGCTATCTAGGTAGTCATTAATTTTAAAATATACCGCCAAATCTTTGAAATCCCGCGGTGCTGCATTGAGTGCGCTAACGACGCCAGTTTCAACCAATAACATTTGTGATTAGAAATCACGAAATATCGAGATTTTTTGATATTTCGCTATTCAACCAGAACATCTTGTAAAAAGCTTAATGCTTGATTTATCAAATTACTCCAATGAAGTCAGATGCTTATGAGTAAATTTCCCTTTCCTTAACTCCATGGCACATTAGTTGCAATTACAACTAGCTAAAAATTAGAAAGGAGGTGATGTACATGTCAGTTAACAATTCTGAAATAGCACATGAGCTTGTATATCTTGGAGGCAATGAAGGTAAAGCATATACAGATGCTGCCTTGCCTAACGGAGATGATAGTTTGGATAACGCTGGTGGTGAGTTTATACACTCATTTATTAGTCGTACGGTGATTGTAGTTGAAATATAAGTAATTTAACAGGAGGTGATTTCCATGTCATTAGAAACTTCAGGAGAAGCGAAGGAGCTTGTTTATTTCGTAGACGGTGAAGGAAACTCTTTTAAGCAGGATCCGATTGTCGTGTTGCCGGATGGAGGCGATAGTCTGGATATTGCAGGCGGAAAGTTTATCCATAAGGTAAAAAGCGAGGATACGAACAACGTA